>JADKDR010000005.1:0-300000 GCA_016714535.1 Bacteroidota bacterium | reverse complement strand
GCGAAGCAATAACTTCATTGCTTGCCGATGAATCCTTTTCTCGCTTTAAATAAAATTCAAGGCGCTCGTCCATTGCTCTAAAAGCAATGCTATCCATTACCATAAGTATTTCATCAAACCGGTTACGATAGGTTTCAATTACAAATTCATACCAGCTGCGATGTTTCATCATCCACTGATCCATCAGTTGCAACGGCACTGTAATCAATTCTGCGTCCTCCACTACCCTTGCCATGATTTGACTTTTTTCGCTCTTTGTTGCACAAATCATACTGATAGCACATGCCTGACCCGGTTGCAAGTAGTACATAAAAAATTCACCACCATCATCATCTTCTCTATAAACTTTTACTTTCCCCTTTAAGACCAATACGGTATTTTTAATGTACTGTCCGGTGCGCATTAGCACGGTGCCTGCACTTGCTTTTTGCATACTTGCCTGTTGCTCAATCTCACTAATCAATTCAGCCGAAAATCCGCTAAAGTATGATTTCAAATTATCCATTCACTATTATTCCTATTTTTAGAACTATCGTTTTAATTCCAATTATTAATTATCCTGCTTTTACTTTACCAATAAGTTTGTCAAAAGTTTTTTCGAAAAATACTCCTGGCAAATAACTGAGGCATCTTCAAGAAGCGCTAAAGTGGACTTTTGTTTTTTACCAAGCAAATGAAGTGCTTTGATCTCGGCTTCTTCGTGCGTGCATGATTCAGTTGCAACTAATGCCTCAGCTATAGCAAACAGCCCCAAACCGGCATCTTTAATCTTACCAAGTTCTGCTATCATCCAACTTAAAGCAAGGTAGTTTTCTTTGTAAAATTGGATATGATGCGTCAAGGCCGCATCTGGTGTTAACTTATTAAATGGCGAATTGATAATTTCTTTAACCATGTACTTTTCAAAATACTTTGGTGTTGTTTTTCTATCAACCAATTTAGCCAACCCGTTAAGCGCCTGTGGGTAAATGCTAAGCCATCTTATCTTTCTTCGCAATTCATGCACGTGGTCTTCCATATTGGTAAAATTACAACTGGTTTGTGCAACAAACTGCTCTATCTCTTTTATCTCCTTTATGTAATAATCGCAAATGGTTGATACCTCGTCCACATCTTCCATCCATTTGGCACGCCCGATGCGCAATTCCATTTTAGCTATTCGTTTTCCGTTCAACCAATTCTCTTCTAACAACAATTGATTGAGGCGGTTATTAGCTTCGTTAGTTTTTGAACGAAAATACTCCTTTGCTGCTTTAGGTATTTTAGTATTTGTGTTTATTTGTTTGGATTGTACCACATAATGATCTACATCGCCTAAAGCATCTTCAATTTCCTTGGCCTGCTTTTCAATCTTTGAAAAATCCTTTGAGTTATAAACGTCACCATACATTTTACTTAATGCCTCAAGGTTGAACAAGGGGGTTCGTGCATTATTGGTACTTAACCATTGGCCTGGATTGCGCTTCGATTTTGCCTGCAGCATTATCGGCTTTATCTTTGCCAATTGAATCTCGAATCGTTGTTTTGCTTTACTCATCACTAATTTATTTTTATTGCAATCAAAAGTACTTAACTATTGTTATACTTCAGAAATTATGTTAAAATAATTTGATGAAAGGTTAAACTTTTTTTGAAGTGTGGAGTTACTTCCAGAAATAAATTACAATACGAACACACAAGCCACTATCTATAGGGGCTTCAACTAATATTTTATTTCCTCAAATAAATTGAGCCATTATTCGCTCCAACTTTTTTAATGGTAGGATAATTTTTTTATTTAATAAGATAGAATCCCTTAACTGCTGTTTTTAACTTCCCTATCCAATTCCTCTGCTCCCTTTATCATCTCTTCTATTAATTGGGGTATTCAAAATTTAATTGTTGGAAAAATAAGCAAATGGCGCTATTAAAATTGCAAATGCACCATGCACCTATTATGCAGCATTATACGAATGGTATTTTATAAATTCTCGGCTAAGGGGTTTTTGCGCATGAAATTATTTTCATCGCTGTTCAACTTATTATTGTAATCGTTGCGGCATTGATCATCGCAAAACTTTTTATCGCTGCGGCCCACCAATGGCTCATTGCATGCTAAACACAAACGTGGCATTTTATTGTTGTTTTGTTTTTACAATAGTAGGAAAAAATAATTACGTTTGATATTTTGGCCGAAAGAAAACTGCATTGCCAATATCACGATATCTATGAAATATTATCGATACTGTACCCAAATAATTCCGCCATTGCCTTTTGTGTAAACCAAAAGGTTTCGTTGTTAAAAACTACTTCTATTTACACCATACCTGTTGGGGAATTGTAAATAATGATGTCGTTATTTTGATTGCTCATTTCAGCTTTTTATTTTCTTTTTTTAAAATTTATTTTCTTCTCAGCAACCTGCACGGCCTCCTTTGCTAGCTTCTCATCCTTAACCACTGCATAAATTTGGTCGGCTAACCATAGCGTCATTAATTCATCACTACCAGCTTTGAGTATTTCGGCAATGATAGGTATTTGTTCCCGTTTGAGTTGCCGCAAACCTTTTTCAATTTTACTCAGTTGAGTTGTGTCCATTTTCATCATTGGTTAAACCTTGTAAGTCTTTTATTTTAGTCAGGAGGTCTTGTTTATTCATATTTATTTTAATTTTTTAAGGCTGCTGTTTTGTACCAAGCTTTTCATTTGCGTAATGGCAATTTTATTCAGTTGTTGCAGGCGTTGGTTTTGTTGTAAGCCTTGGTGTATTAATACTGCATTGATGCTTTCCATATTACTTAGTACCACCAATTGCTCAATATTGGCAGCATCACGGATATTGCCTTCGGCTTTCGGGGTAGCATCTCTCCATTGTTTTGCTGTCAATCCAAACAATGCCACGTTGAGCATATCTGCTTCATCGGCATACACAAAAGAGGTTTGCAATTTGCTTAATTCTTTAGGTATTAGGTTATCTTTTATCGCATCGGTATGTATGTGGTAATTTACTTTGGCTAAAGTTCGTTGCAGGTTCCATGTTAGTTTTAAGCGGTGGTTTTCATCTTCTTTAAGGCGTTGAAATTCTTTGATGATGAACAATTTGAACTCAATAGAAATCCATGAGGCAAATTCAAACGCAATATCCTTATGTGCAAATGTTCCTCCGTATCTGCCTGACTTGGATGTAATACCAATCGCAGTTGTGGTTTCAATCCATTTTTTAGGTGTCATTACAAAACTATTTAACCCAGCTTGTTTTCTAAACCCCTCGAATTCGAGGGGTTTAAAATTTGGGTTATACATCGTTTCCCAAAAACCCAGTAGCTCTATCGTGTTTCTGTTTCGCAACCAGTTTTGAATAATGGTATCGGTATTTGCCGAATCCTTGTGTTTGGCAATGTCAGTGAGGGAAATAAAATCGCTTGTGCCTTCAGAGAATAATGTAATCTCTGTTCCTTTTACATTGATGGTTTTATTTTTTGCCATACTTATTTTTTAATTGTGGCGAATTCGCCATAGTTGAAATTATTTTTCTTTTTAAAGTGGTCAAATTCGACTACTTTAAAACCTTGCATTAGATAGTTTAAAATTAAATTTCCTTTTCATCTTGGTTAGTATTTAAAATAATTTCAGGCAATTCTGTTGCTGCTTCCACCGCTGGTAATGTTTCTACATCACGTAACTGGCGTTGTATGGCTCTTGTACGGGTACCCACTACATCATCTAACTGGCCAAGTCCGGTTTGTATATTTTTTTGTGCCTTTTCTAACAAGCCGCCAAATACTTCAAATTCTTTTTTTACAGAGCCCAGCACTTTCCAAACTTCGCTGCTTCGTTTTTGTAAAGCCAATGTTCTAAAGCCCATTTGCAGGCTGTTTAATATTGCCATTAAAGTAGTAGGGCCTGCAACGGTTATTTTAAACTCAGAACGCAACTGGTCTATCAATGAGCTACGTCTGATTACTTCGGCATAAATACTTTCAAACGGAAGGAACATAATGGCAAAGTCGGTGGTGTTGGGAGGGTCAAGATATTTGTCTCTTATGTCTTTTGCCATTTTTTTAATTACCGTTTCCAAATTTTTTGTCGCTGTTTCAATATCATCAGGAATTGCATTTTCATACGCAGCAATTAAATGCTCATAAGTGTCTTTAGGAAATTTTGCATCAATAGGCAGGTACACAAAAGCACTTTCGTCTTCGCTGCGTCCGGGTAATTTAATGGCAAATTCTACTGGTTCGGTACTGCCTTTTTTTAGTCCGCACATTAGCATCGTATTGGTTGGGTGCTAAAATCTGTTCGAGCAATAATGCTAACTGAACTTCACCTACACCACCTCTCAACTTTACATTGCTTAATACTTTTTTCAAACCACCTACATCGGTTGCAATAGTTTGCATTTCGCCTAAGCCTTTTTGCACTTCAATGAGTTGTTTGCCTACTGTTTCAAAACTTTGTCCAAGGCGTTCACTGAGTGTTTTTTCCAGTTTTTCTTCCACCGTAACCCGAATTGTTTCAAGTTTGGTTTCGGTACTTTTTACCAGTTCGTTTTGCTTGGTATCCATCAAAGCAAATTTTTCTCTTTGCAGGTCGTTGAATGATTTGATGTTGTTATCAAATGTTTCCTGAAAGCCTTTGAATGCATTTACCAGTGCCTCGCGAATTAATTTATTATCTTCTTTCGCCTGGTTATTAATTTTGTCTAATTGAATAATATTGGCTCCTGAAAAATCAGTAATATTTTTAGTAAGCTCTTCACGGTTGACTTTATTGTTAGCATCAATTTTTGTGATTAATGCTCCAACTTTTTCATCCAGTGTTTTATTAATTTCTTTTAAAGCATTCTGGCTTTGCTCAGTAATTGTTTTTAAGGTTTCAGATTGTTCACCCTTAAAACCAATCAATGTATCGTTCAACTCTTTTCGGCTGTGCATTGCTATGGTGGCATTTTCTTCACGGTTAGTGCGAAAGTCTTCTTTAAGATTGGTTTCAATTTTGGAAAGACTGGTTTGTAATTCAGCTACCTTATTTTGTAGCAGGGGCAATTCGTTGCTGCTTTTGTTTCGGAAAACAATGATGAGTATAATCGCAATAAGCAACAATACACAGATGATTATTAATAAGATTGCTTCCATTACTTTGTACGCTTTTTTAAGTTAATTTTTTTTCTGCTACTTGCATAGCTTCAATTGCTAGTTTTTCGTCTTTCACTACTGCATAAATTTGGTCAGCTAACCATAGTGTCATTAATTATTTCGGTCATCGGGCAATGTTATAAAACTTTTCTAATTAAAATGGGGTTTCATTTTTTTGCATTTTACTTTTTTCCTTTTTGCAATAGTGTGTAAGTTGTTTCACAAAATTTTACAAACAAATGAAAGACAAACTACTTTCCAATACAAATTGCTTAATTAAAATGTAAAGCAATATTATTAAAGTGTTTCAGGGGTTGCGTACTTATTTGGGCAACAAAAGCCACTAAAACAAATGCACATAAAGCACAAAGAAAAGAAAATATGTTGTTCGGTGTAAAATGTGTTTGTCCTTATCATATGTAATAAGCGAAGATAAGTTCTTACACTTTCTCAATTGATTAAAATCTACTCGCTGTTGTGTGCCCATACAAAGACAGAACTATTCAATGGTAGCAACTTGGTGTTGCAGCTAGTTGAAGTACTCTTTAATCCATTTAATAATATCTGTACCATGTTTGTTGCTTTCGCATGTGATTGTTTATATGACTGCCTTTCTGCTAAATGTAGAGTCTATTCACATTTCTTTAGCATTAACCCCGTTGAGTCACAATAGTGTTATATCCAAGTTGATAAAACAAAACTAATCTTAATAAAATTCGGTGGTTTTTGTAAATTTAAAACTAACAAAAATAGTCTGAGAATCAACAAAATTGCAAATACTACAATACAGTTTTAATCTTCTTTATGCCAACTTTTTTACTCTATCATTTTTAATTTCGCCAATTAAGAATCCATAAGGTTTTAAAAGTTATACATGGTCGCACATAATTTTAACAATTGCCGTAAGAGGTATGGCTAGTATTATGCCTGGAATACCCCAAATCAATTGCCCCAACACCAACGCAATAATAGTAAACAAAGGGTTTATTTTTACTTGTAGACCAAGTATAAACGGCTCAATAAACCAACCTTGAATAAACTGTACCACACCATAAGTAACAACAATACCTCCCAACATAAATGGACTAGCACCGTGCAAAGCCATAATTGTAAATGTTAAAGTAGTACCTATGATATTACCTAAAAAAGGAACAATTTCTAAGACCCCACAAAGAACAGCAAAAAAAAGAAAGTTTTTTACACCCAAAAGGCCAAAATCTATACTATACATAATCCATAGACACACAATCATTTTAGAAAGTCCCAGCAAATATTGTTGAGAAATATGTGCTGACTTCTCCAGTACTTGCTCCATTTCTATCTGGTTGGATACAGGCGTTAGTTTAATAAAAAAATGCTTTAAGTGTCCACGGTAATACAACAGAAAAACGAAATAAACCAATACTAAAATAAAATTGGAGAAGACATAAGAAACAGAAATTATAAACAGTTGAATGATACTAGTGTACGATGGTTGCTCTGCTATTAGTATTTCATTTTGCTTTACTGACGAAATCCCAAAATGATGAAAAATGTATCCTTGTATATAGGTGCTTGCTTCAATCACCTTTTGTTTTAACAATACTATATCACTTGCAAGGTTTCCAATCTGCCAACTAAGCATTGTTACAAAACCAGATATAATCAACAAAAGAAAAAAAAGGCATAAGAATACTGCGATTGCCTTGGGAATTTTTTTTTCTTCCAATGAGCTACAAAACGGCAAAAACAAAGTCGCCAAAACTCCCCCAATAAATAATGGCATAAAAAAAGATTTTGCATAATATAATCCAGCAACAATAAGAAACAACAGTAACATTTTTTTTATAACAGATGTGGCAAGGGTATTCATGCTAATATTTTTTGTCTTTTAATTAATTTAACTATTTCAAACCAAATTACAGAAACAAAGCCAATTGCAGTACACGTTAATAATTGCATTAAATTCAACCTTTCTAGCTCAAAAAAGGAAGTCAAGGGTTTTACAAACAGGATTAGAAACAGAGTGGTAATAGTAGCAAATATAATTAGTAAAACCATGTTATTCTTATACCTCAAAGTTGTGAATAGGGAGTAAAATAAAGAACGATTTACCAATGTGAGAAAAATATTTGCTGTAATTAAAACAGTGAAAACCATTGTTCTTGTAAGTTTTTCACTATAATCATTGTTAACTGAATATTGGTAAACCAATAAAGTTCCAGCTGATATCACTAATCCTTGTATAATGCTCGTTGATAATTCTTTCCAGTTAAAAAAAGTAGTGGTTAATGCTTTAGGAGGTTGAAGCATAGTATTCTTTTCTATGGGTTCATTTTCATAAATTATGGAACAAGTTGGACCCATGATGATTTCTAAAAATATAACATGAATTGGAGAAAAAACATTGGGATAAATCCAACCCAACGCCAATGGAATAAACACTGTTAGGATAATAGGAATATGAATGGAAATAATATACTGTATAGCTTTTTTCAAATTAGCATATATTTTTCTACCCATAGCTATGGCGTCAACCATTTTAGACAAATCATCTTCTAACAAAATCAAGGATGCTGCTTGCTTAGCTATTTCTGTTCCCTTTTTCCCCATTGCAATGCCTATATGCGCTGCTTTTAAAGCCGGGCCATCATTCACACCATCGCCTGTCATGGCTACTATTTGATTATTGGATTTTAAGGCATTGATTATTTTTAATTTGGCTGCTGGAAACATTCTGGTAAAAATGGAATTATGCATTACACTCTGTTGCAATTCCTTGTCAGATAAAGCCATTAGCTCATCTCCTGAAATGGTTTTATCGTAACCCTTAAAATTAATTTGTTTAGCAATTGAAGATGTAGTGGCTGCATTATCACCAGTAATAATTTTCACCTCAATACCAGCTTTATAAAATGCTTCTAGAACCTTTTGAATATTCTTTTTGGGAGGGTCGTAAAAAGCAACAATACCAATAAATTTGAATGGCAAATCTTGTTGATTTGCCGGATATACATAACCTAAAAATTTAGATTCTGCTAAGCCTAAAACTCTGTAACCATCTGTTGTTAAGAGTTTGATAGCCGAATGAATTTGTGCTTTTTCGGTTTCAGAAAGAGTAGAAACATTTATTAATGCTTCTGGTGCTCCTTTTGCTGCTACTATTCTTTTGCCTTTATTATCTGCAAAAACATGGGTCATCATGGGCGGTTTGCCACTCAATGGATATTCATGTACAAGTTTGTAATTTGGTCGATCGTCAATTTGATGATGGTCAATATAAGTTTGATGCAATGCCACTTCCATAGGGTCGAATGGAATAGGTTCGCTGGCAAACATGGCTAGCTTTAATAGCTCTTTTTCATCTTCATTCAATGCTTCTTTTGGATCAAAAAATTTGTTTGTTTTTAATACAAAGATTTTCGCCAAACTCATTTTGTTTTCAGTAATAGTGCCTGTTTTGTCTGTACAAATAACCGTTGCACTTCCCAAGGTTTCAACAGTTTTCATTTGTTTTACCACAATGCCCATTTTCATTAAACGCCATGCTCCCAATGCCATAAAAGTGGTAAAAGCTACAGGAATTTCTTCGGGTAAAATACTCATGGCCAATGTAAGCGACTGCAATAAGCTGTTCAAAACATTATGCGAATGCCAATAATTAATTGCCCAAACTATGATAAATACCAATGATCCAGCAATTGCCATTTTCTTTACAAAATTTGTAATCTGTAATTCTAATGGTGTTTTTTCCTCGGTTATGCTTTCTAAGCTTGTGCCAATTTTACCTAGTTTAGTTTCGTTGCCAATAGCTGTTATAGTGGCAATAGCCAAACCACTTGCAACTGTAGTGCCATTATAGATAAATTTATCAGCAGATGTTTTGTCTTTAAGAACTGCTAAGGATTCACCTGTAAGTATTGATTCATTTACTGAAAAATCATTGGAATGAACAATACTGCCATCTGCGGTAATAGCTGTTCCTTCTTCTATGATTAAGCTATCGCCCACAACTAAATCCTCGCTTTTTATTTCTATCGTTTTGCCATCACGTATGACTTTGCAGTTTGGTTGTGATAAGTCTTTTAGTTTTTCCAAGGCATTTTTGCTTCTTGAAAATTGGTAAAGTGAAATGGATGTTTGAAAGACAATAGCAACTACAAGGAAAACTCCATCACCCGTTTTTCCACTTATAAAATAAATAGAAGAAGCTACCAACAATAAAACTACCATTGGGTCTTGTGCAATACGTTTTAAAGCATCTAAGAATGAATTTTCTTTTTTGTAGTCTAATTTGTTTTGGCCAAATTTTGCTCTTGCATGAACAACTTGTTCGCTTGTTAGACCTGATATGTTGAAATGATTTGCAGACATTCTCGAAGATTGCATTGATTGGCTGAGTTATTTAATGTTGCCTCTTGAAGCAAAACAAATTAATCGTCTGTTTCCTTTTCCGAATTCTCTTTTGAATCTGTCGTAATATTTGAAGTTTCTGTATGTCTTATTTGTCCTCCCAAATATCCTGTTCTTGCAACAAGCCCAAAGCTAATGAGTGATATTAATAAAATTACAAATGCTGTTGTTCTAGTCAATGTTGATTTTCTTAATGTGAGGAACAGACCTACAATAGAAGCAACTCCTAAAATGATTAAGGAGATTAATGCAAATAATGCGAATTCTTCATGGGTCTTAATTGCAGACTCTACCACACCTTGTATATTCTCAACGGTTTCTTCAGCAGCTTCACCAGTTAAGTAAGCAATACCAGCTCCGATGGAAGAGATTATAAAAAGATTGTATGCAGCAATTTTGGTTTGACTACTCTTGGTCCAAAGTCCATGAGCAAGAACAAGACCACCCAAAATTGATCCAAAAATTGGAAGATGCGTAATTAATAAGTGAATGTGTGTTTGATTCATTTTAATTCTCTTTTTCACAAAGGTTGTTAGGATATGCTCATTTAAAGATGATAACTGTCATATGAATAAATGATTTATTGAATTACAATAAATTTATCTCTGCCGGCAAATGAAAAGTCGCAATGCCTAAAGGAAATTCTATTGGTCTTTTCTAACTTATCTGTTTTAAATACTAATGTTTTCATCTATTCAAGAGTGACACCAATTCTATTATACTTATCTTCCAACCTCACAATATCATTTTCATCAAAATCACCAAATGATATTTCCAATATACTTAGGGAAGAGTTGGATGTTGTGATTTGATGTTTTGTTTCTCTAGGTATAAAAAATTCGTCTCCCTTTTTTACGAAAAGCGTTTCTTGACCAATTGTGATATTGCCTGCTCCTTCTATTACTCTCCAAAATTCATCACGATGGTAATGAAACTGAAGACTCAATGCTTCATTGGGGCTTACGTGAATCAATTTAACCGTTGTCATTTCATTATGACAAAACCGTTCGAAACTCCCCCAAGGTCTATCCTCTGTATATTTTTGCATGATGTTGCTCTTATTAATTTTATATAAAAAACTTCCTTGTTTATATGATTGTTGTTAGTTAGATGAGATTACTTAGAATAACCGTTTTCTGAAATTGCATTCAATGAAATTTCTTTCATAATTAATACATCATCTTCGTTTTTTTTTATTCGTTCCATTGCTAATCTTGCCATCAAGTAACTTAGTGTTGATTCTGCACCCTGATTAAGATTGACATTAAATTCTTCCACGCCATCATAACAGCCACCAGTACATGGATTATAAACAATTTGATGCAAGTGGTTGCCACCTAAAAACCAACTAAAAGCGCTAATCGCTTTTTGTTTATAATCATCTTTTTTGAAAGTTGAATAAAACTTTTCCAATGCCATAATTGTATAGGCTACATCTATTGGCTGCTCGCCACCAATTGGGATTTCGCTTGTGTTATTTTTTATATGCCATCCTTTGTTTGAGATTACTTTTATTTTATCATTAACAAAAGTTTTTGACAATAAAAAATCAAAACTTTCTTTTGCGATTCTTTTATATGTGTCTTTTGGGATGCTGTTATATGCACAAAGTATTGCCTCAGGCAAAAGGCTATTACCATAAGTCAAATACTCTTCAAACCAAAACCATTCTGTGGTTTTCTCATGTTTATACATTTGCACCAATCGATTAGCAAAAATTTCTATCAAGTATTTATTATCTATTTTATTTTGGTAATACAGTCCTTTTATAATAAAAGCCATTGCTCGAGTAGAATGAATTTCTTCTAATTGTGGGATTGCTCTTTGCAAGAGATTTTCTGCTTCATTGGTTAAATTAACAGGCAATATTTCTTTTAAAGAACTAACATATCCTAAAGCCCAGATTGCTCTTCCGTTGCTATCTTCAAGATTTTCATAATGATTCTGTTGGGTAAATTCAAGTTGTTCATTCACATAATTTAAAAATTTTCCATTGGGTTGTATGCAATGTTTTATAAATTGCAAATACGTATCAATCAACCTCAA
Organism: Bacteroidota bacterium; assembly: GCA_016714535.1. Classification (NCBI taxonomy): domain Bacteria; kingdom Pseudomonadati; phylum Bacteroidota; species Bacteroidota bacterium. Next base: position 288,448 of record JADKDR010000005.1, on the reverse strand, counting down.
GTCATTTTCGTTTCTATATAGCTCATAGTGTTTACAAATGGCTATTAGCGCCCTAGCATTATCATCTAACGTATAGCCCGAATGTATGTCTGGGCTTGCAATTTTTGCAAATTGAACAATGCCAAGATCAGTCGTCATCTTCTTAATATGGCTAAGGTTTATAACAGGCATTTTATAATTTAACTGAAAAGTATTTGAAGCTAGTTTTTCAAAAAGCAGGGCATGACCAACAGCCGAATTTTGCCAAGCCGTTGAAGCCATTTTATGGAAGCTATTTGATGATATTTCTGTTCTTAATTTTTCATTCTTTAGCAGTGATATAATCGCACTTGATAATTGTTTTGGATTCTCAAAATCTATAATTAAACCGTAGTTATCCTTCAAAACTTCTTTGGCATGTGGAATGGGTGTTGAAATTACCGGACAGCCACAACTTACAGCATATGAGAATGTGCCGCTAACAGCCTGATTTGGATCTTTAGAGGTGAATAAATAGATATCAGTAAGTTGAAGATATTCTAATAATACCGGTAATTGTAAATATTCATTTACAAAACGAACATGATTTTCAAGCTTTAACTCTTTTACTTTATCTACTAACAATTTTCTGTATTGCTCACCTTCCTGCTTCACAACACTAGGATGAGTTTTTCCTAATATTAAAAACAATACCTCTGGAAACTGTGCAACTACTGCTGGTAATGCTGCTAAAGTAGTTTCAATGCTTTTGCTTCTTCCCAGCAAGCCAAAAGTACTAAGCACTTTTTTGCTTGTCAACTGGTAATGTTTTTTTAGCATCTCTCTACTCAAGGGAGGTACTAGGTGTGTACCATGTTGTATGACCGAAATTTTATATGATGCTACCTTATATTCATTTTTCAATATGGTTGCTGCATCATTTGTCATAACTATAATTGCTGATGCAATAGCTGCCATATCTTCAACTTTTGCTTTTAATTCTTTGTTTGGATTTGGCAAAATCGTATGAAAAACGAACACTATTGGTTTAGAAATACAATCAAAAAACTGTTTATATTCTCTTTCGTTTTTTGCAAAAATCCAAACTCGTGCTGCATAACCACCAACTTTATATTCTCATCTTTATTGATTAAAAATGCTGTTTTTCACAAATGAATTACGGCTGTCTGTATTTAAAATATACTTTGGTTGCTGCTTATAGTTATGTTGTTCAGTTTCTGACTCCAATGCACAAATGGAACAAGAAAAACTATCTTCAAATTGGTTGTTTAAAGCAGTTACCAAATCCTGCGAATATGTAGCTATACCGCATTCTCGTGGAGGAAAAGAAGTAACAAACAATACTTCAGGGAGATTACACTCAGACTCTAATACACCGTCAATATTAACGAATAAATGTTCAGTTGATGTTCCACGAAGAAACCGTTTAGTTTGTGATTGATATAAAACAATATCGGTTGTCATAACTTCTCGTATTTAAATTTTATTTAACGCTAATTCAGCTAATAATTCTTTTATACTTAAGGATGCTACAGCAATACGCTCGTCTGCGGCTCCATAATATATATAAAGTAAGCCATTTTCAATAATTGCTCCAGTAGGAAAACATACATTGTTTACTTCGCCCTTTAGTTCCCATTCTTTATCAGGAAAAAACAAAGGGTAAGGTAATCTAGCAATCTCTTTTTTAGGATTATCTAAATCTAGTAAAGCTGCACAAGCAGAGTACACATAACCTTTAATTGTATCATGCACTCCATGATAAATGAGTAGCCAGCCAGCTTCTGTTTCAATGGGTGGGCATCCACTGCCAATGTAACTTACCTCGTGTTCATATTTTGGGGTAAGTACTAGGTATTCATCAAAATGACAAAAATAATTTTGCCAAAATTCAATGGTTAAGTCTTCCAGTTTTTTAATTGCTACCACAACTTGAATATCCGGTTTTATGCGATGCAAAAAACAAAACTTGTTATCAATTTTACGAGGAAATAAAACTAGGTTTTTATCCCATAAGAAAATTTTTCGGTCTTGCTTGTCATGGCTTCTTTGATAATCGTTAAAGCGAACATACTTGTCGCGTATAGTGCCTTCGGCTTCTGTAAAATGCTTAAACTCTTCGTAGGTTATTTGAGGAACAATAATTCCATGCTTTTCCCAATGTATTAAATCTGTAGATGTTGCTAATGCTCCTAACGCGTTAACGCCACTATATGCAGTATAAGAAAGGTAGTACATTCCTTCTATTTCAACTATACGCGGATCTTCTAAACCTTGAAACTCATACTCTGCTTGTGGAAAAAGCAAGGCTGTGTTATTTCTATCTTGTACAACCAATGGTGATGATAATGTACAATAACCAATTGTAGAATAATTGTCCTTTGTAACAGCCCTATAAAACATGTGAATAGTACTACCCACCTTAATTACTGCTGGATTCAGCACCCCTTCGCTTTCAAATCTATTGGTGGTTTTGCGAAGTAGAACACCATGTTTGTTTACTGTAATCATACTCCAATTTTGCCTAGATTATTTCTGGCTAATTTCTTCTGTGCTTTGTCAGCTTTTTTTTCTTTAGGCGATTTAGCCGGTGCTGTCTTATCTGACTTGGGTTTGCCTTGTTTTTCTTTTGACATGATAACTTGATTTAATAATGATTGAAATTAATTTTATTGTAGTCTATTCATCATAACCGCTCTTTATGACTGTGGTTATCATTTTGAATTGTTCTTTGGCAGTAAAACTATGTTTAGCATGGGCGGGAATTACAATGCCTTCTCCTAATTTGATAAAGACTGATTTATCATCTATTTTCACTTCGGCTGCACCATCAATAATTTGTATATACGTATCAAATGGACTTGTTCGTTCACCTAATTCTTCTCCAACCGCCATAGATGTTGCTGTTACATTACCAGTAGTTTTTTTAATAATCGTTCTACTAACAACGGCTTTTGGCATATACTCTATTATTTCGACTATGATATGTGCTTGGCCTTTTTCTAACTCTGGGTTATCTTTCATATTGTTAAGGTTTTATAGGTATGATGTAAATTGGTACAGTGGCGCGCTTTATTAATTTATGTGCTGTGCTACCTAGGAAAAACTCTTCAATTCCATTTCGGCCATGTGTGTAGATGGCTATTAAATGGCAGTGCTCTTTGTTTGCTTTTTCCAAAATACTATCAGCAATATCTCCGTGTACTACCGTTGTTTTTATTTTATCATCTTTCAAATGCACTTTTGTTTTTGCTAAAAATTGTGCAGCTTCCTTTTCAATGCTTTGTAATGCTGCTTTATCCAAAAAAACTGAATTTGAAAATCCTCCAAAACCCATAATAGGGTCGTAAGAAGTAGATGCATAGTACCCCACATCCTCTATAACATGCAATAAAACAATATCAGCATCCATTGCTTTGCCAAGTGCATACCCTTGCTCTGCTACTTTCTGAGCAGATGGTGCATAATCAATAGCTATAAGTATTTTATTCATTTTTTCTACTTTAGATAAGTGAAATTGATTCGTGTTTTTTACTGTAATCTCTTTGTAAAATAATTTTTAACAAACGCCCTTTGTTCATTTTTAGTCATTTTGTCAACATTCTGTATTTCAAATTGTATCTCATTAAAGTGATGGTCTTTCTTTAAATAATTATGCAATTCGTTCTTTGCTTTTGTTGGTCCAAATAAAAGTACACTATCATATTTCAAAATTTCAGCACCAATTTGTTTATAGTAAGCTTCTTGTAACTGTTGCTCTTTGTGGTGCATTCCACTTTCACTGTGATGCAATGCTGCCATTTTGTTTAAGTATGTAAACGCCAACTCAATGGTATGACCATTGATTAAATCATTGTAAGCCATTAAATTAGCGATTGAATGATCCATCCAAATTCCTAAACAATTGTTTGCTTCTATATTTTTAATCATAGAAACAAAGGTCAGCCTTACATAAGTAAAAAGTTTACACTAGAAAAGGAAAGATTTGTATAATTTGCAGTGAATTACAAATCTTCTATATTGGTTCTCTTTTTTTTCTGAATACTTTTAAAGAAAGAAGGAGTAAGGCCTGTTATTTTTTTAAATTGATTCGATAAATGAGCACCACTGCTGTAATTTAACTTATAAGCTATTTCGCTAAAGTTTAGCTCATCGTACATAATTAATTCTTTGGCCCTTTCAATTTTATGAAGTATAATAAAATGTTCAATAGTTATCCCTTTTGTTTTCGAAAACAACTCTGAAAGAGAATTGTAATCCTTATGCAACTTCTCACTTAAAAAAAGAGAAAATTTCGCATCTGGTAACTCATCAGTATAATGCACCATTTCAACAATAATATTCTTAATTTTTTCAATGAGCATCGTGTTTTTATCATCCATAATCTCTAAGCCAGACAAATGCAATGCTTTGATAAGTTCATTCTTTTGTACGGCATCAATTGGCTTTTGTAAAATCACTTCACCCAATTCAATAGAATGGTAAGCTAAACCTAGCTTTTCTAATTCTGCTTTTACTAATAATTTGCATCGCAAGCTTACCATATTTCGAATGAGTAGTTTCATATGCAATCTTTTTTATTTTTATAAAAAGCCCTGACCAAATTAAGTTAGAATTGTGGAATTTTAATTATACTACTCATTTAGTGTATCATTGCTCTTTACTTCCATCAAACTGAGATTTGATCAATAACTAGACAACAAACGTAAGTAAATATATAGATTTGAGTAACAATGTTTGCAGTTAAACCTAACAAAAACAAGTAGTTAGAAAACAAAAGAAAGTAAATTACTTTCCGATACAAAACTTCGAAAATATCGTTCCGAGTATATCTCTATCCACATCAATGTAACCTGTTATGTTGCCTATGTGGCGTATGGCTGCCCGCAAGTCAAGCGATAGATAGTCGGCACTCATATTGGTATTTAATTTTTCTATTACTTCGTTGATGTGATGTTGCGCTTGCAACAATGCCTGATAATGCCGTTGATTGGTAATAATTGTATCTGATTGCAATCCGGTTTCACTTCCCTGTGCAATGGCAACAAGATTGCGTTGCAAAAGATCGATACCGATTTTGTTGCTTGCCGAAATTTTTACCAGCACACCCCTCCCCGTTTTATAATCAATGTCTGGCTTTAGGTCGGTTTTATTTAGTGCAATAATAAGTTCTTTGTCAACGGGTATATTTTTCAATGTTGCATTTACATGGTTCGTATCAAAAGTTGTAGCATCAAGTACATAAATTACCACATCCGCTTTTTGTATTTGCGCCAAACTGCGTTCTACACCTTGCTTCTCTATCACATCTTCGGTATGTCTTATGCCTGCTGTATCTATTAGGCGAAATTTTATTCCTTCCAGAATAAATGCTTCTTCTATGGTATCGCGTGTGGTGCCAGGAATGTCGCTTACAATCGCTCTGTCTTCGCGCAACAAGGCGTTGAGTAAGGTACTCTTTCCAGCATTTGGTGCACCAGCAATGGCTACGGCAATTCCATTTTTAATAGCATTGCCATACTTGAATGTTTGCAGCAATGCGTGCAGTTCATCGTTAACAGCATTTACCAGTTTTAATAGTTGTGTTCGGTCAGCAAAGGCAACATCCTCTTCGGCAAAGTCAAGCTCAAGCTCAACAAGTGCCGTAAACTCAATTAACGATTGCCGCAGTGTGGCAAGCTTTTCGGCAATGCCTCCGCGCAACTGATGCATGGCAAGCTTATGTGAGGCTGCATCTTCTGCATGTATTACATCGGCCACAGCTTCGGCTTGTGTTAAATCCATTTTGCCATTTACAAAAGCGCGTAGTGTAAACTCTCCGGGGTCGGCAATACGGCAACCATGTTTAATAAGCAGTAGCAAAATTTTGCTTTGTATGTAAGGCGAACCATGACAGGCAATTTCGGCAGCATCCTCACCTGTATAGCTTTGCGGACTTTTATAAATACTTAACATCACATCATCAATCAGGTCGGTATCTTCAACAATGGTTCCATATAACAGGGTGCGTGGCTTCAATTCAGCACGTGATAAGGCATTACCTTTTTTTGAATGGAACACCTTTTCAATAATTGAAAAGGTATTGCTTCCTGAAATGCGCACAATGGCAATGGCACCCATACCGGGCGGTGTAGCAATAGCAGCAATGGTATCGTTCTGTACTAATTCCATTTGCAGCTTTTGTTAACCATGGCAGTATATGCTTCAAAGTTTTCGAGCACAATTTCTTTGGCTTTGTCAGCATCAGTAAATGTATCAACGGTAACCGACTTTCCTTCGAGCTTGGTATAATCTTCAAAAAACCGTTGCATTTCGAGCATAAAATTAGGAGGCAATTCACTCAGCGCATTGTAATGTTTTACCGAAACATCATCGGCTGCAACGGCAATTATTTTATCATCGGGAGCACCACGATCAAGCATGCGCATACAACCTATAACTTTAGCACGTGCCACACAAAGGTGTTGCAGCGGCACCGCGCACAGCACAAGTATATCAAGTGGGTCGCCATCGCCACAAAGCGATTGCGGAATAAAACCATAGTTGGCAGGATAATGCAAGGCGCTGAACAATATTCGGTCGAGCCGCAGCAAGCCTGTTTCCTTATCCACTTCGTACTTGGCTTTAGTTCCTTGTGGTATTTCGATAATCGCATTTACAATGTCAGGGGCTTGCTGGCCACGCGGTATATCATGCCAGGGATGGTAGAACTTTTTTATCATAGATGTATCACTTTTTTATAAAAACAGGTTGCGATCTATTCGATGCATCAAACTCAAGCATTTGCTCATTGGGAGGTACTGCAATTTGCACTATGTTCAATTGGTCGTTGTAAATGTTATTAATAAGGTCATTATAAATATCCAGTTTTTGCCGGGGCTTTATCTTACTAAACTCAAATTTAAAGTGAATAGAAAGTTCGCTCATGCCGGCATCAGTTGGGTTGTGCAGCACAAGTTTTTCACCATCCACTGCAATCTTAAATGCACTGTTTATGTATTGCAGGCAATAATGCATTAGGCTGTCATCATCGGGCCTGATAGATTTGTTATGATATTTCATCACGGCAAGTTGAAAATCGTCTATAAAGCAATTTACTAAAACGGTTAATTTTCCTGTTTGAGCATTCCATTCAATGCGAGCCATGGATTGATGAATATCGTGCGGCACCGCAGCATAAGCATAACGGCTACAACAAGCCAAAACCAACAACAGGCTAAACGAAATAATTTTCATGGTGCCGAAAGTAGCAATAACCAAAATTCAAACCTAACTTCGGCATATAAGCATCAATTAATCTATATTTGCGGCCTCAAACGAAAAAACACAAATTCCATATGCCTGCAATTTCAGAAAAGGCCAAACACATGCCGCCATCGCCTATCCGCAAACTGGTTCCATTTGCCGAGCAAGCCAAGCGCGAAGGAGTAAAAATATTTCACCTCAATATTGGGCAACCCGATATTGAAACTCCGAAGGTGATGCTGGATGCGTTGCGCCATCACCAATTAAAAGTGGTGGAGTACAGTCACAGTGCCGGTATAGAATCGTATCGCAGAAAGCTTACTACCTACTATGCTGAGTTTGGAATTGCCCTCGATTATACCGACATTATGATAACTACCGGTGGCAGCGAAGCCATCGAAATAGGTATGATGACCTGCCTTAATGAAGGTGATGAAATAATAGTTACCGAACCTTATTATGCTAATTATAACGGGTTTTCGTGTCAGGCGGGGATAACCGTAAAAGCTGTTCCGGCTTCCATTGATACCGGATTTGCATTACCTCCCGTTTCAGAATTTGAAAAAGTAATTACCAAAAATACCAAGGCAATTTTAATATGCAATCCAAATAATCCTACCGGCTATTTATACTCGAAAGCAGAACTTGAAGCCTTGCGACAGTTGGTATTGAAGTACGACCTTTTCTTATTTAGTGATGAAGTGTATCGCGAGTTTTGCTACGATGGTAAAGAATATTTTTCGGCTATGAACCTGGAAGGCCTGGAGCAAAACGTGGTCATGATGGATTCGATTTCTAAAAGATACAGTGCCTGTGGTGCGCGCATTGGTGCGCTTATCTCGCGCAATAAGGAAGTAATGACGAATGCACTTAAATTTGCACAAGCACGATTGAGCCCTCCCACCTTTGGGCAGATTGCTGCCGAGGCTGCTATTGATACTCCTAAATCTTATTTTGAGAATGTAAAGAAAGAGTATGTGCATCGCAGAAACATTGTGGTAGAAAGCCTTAATGCAATGAAAGGCGTTACCTGCCCTACTCCCAATGGCGCTTTCTATTGCATTGCTCAATTACCCATAGATGACTCTGATAAATTTTGTCAGTGGCTTTTAGAAAAATTTAATTACGAAAATCAAACTGTAATGCTGGCACCAGCTACCGGGTTTTATTCTCATGCTGAAAAAGGCAAGCAACAAGTGCGCATTGCTTATGTGCTTAAAGAAGAAGATTTGATTAGCGCCATGAAATGTCTGGAAATAGCTTTGGAGCAATACCCGGGACGAATTCAATAGTGTGCTTTATTTACAATTTTAAAATTAAAAACAAAATTAGCTAAAGGAATATTGAGAAATGAAACTTAGGATAAAAGGAGATAGTATAAGGGTACGGTTAACAAAAACTGAAGTAAGCCAATTATGTTCAGAAGGTAGTGTTACCGAACTAACGCATATTGGTAATCATATTCTTGCCTATGAATTAAAAACGGATGCGGCTACCGAAAAATTGAACGCTGCATTATCCGAAAATAAAATCACCATATTGGTTTCTAAAAGCTTCGCTGCCGAATGGAATGATAATAATGTTGTAGGAATTTCGTGCGATGTAAAAAGTGGCACGGCAGATTTGCAACTGAAACTGGAAAAAGATTTTGTTTGCCTGGATGATACTAACGAAGATCAAAGTGATAACTACCCTAACCCCAATGCTACCTGCTAACTAATGCGAACCAAAACATCAAAGCAAAAAACAGTAAATGTGGTTACCCTGGGTTGCTCTAAAAACCTGGTTGACAGCGAAGTGCTAATGGGTCAGCTTAAAGCCAACGACTTTGATGTGGTGCATGAAGCCAAGCGCAACAATCAGCAAGTGGTTATAGTTAATACCTGTGGGTTTATTGATAATGCAAAACAGGAAAGTATAGACACCATCTTATACTATGCAGAGCAAAAGCAAAAAGGAGCGATAGAGAAACTGATAGTAACAGGCTGCCTTAGCGAGCGCTATAAACCCGAACTGGAAAAGGAAATTCCGGATGTTGACCATTTTTTTGGAACACATGATTTACCTGTGCTATTAAAAACGCTTGGCGCAGATTATAAGCATGAGTTAGTTGGCGAGCGTCTGTTAACTACACCCCGACATTATTCGTATTTAAAAATTTCGGAAGGCTGCGACCGCCCTTGTGCTTTTTGCGCTATTCCTGTAATGCGTGGTAAACATGTTAGCAAACCGTTAGAACAAATTATTGCAGAAACTAAAAACCTCGTGGCGAGTGGAACCAAAGAACTCTTGCTTATAGCTCAGGACGCTACCTTTTATGGTTTGGATATTTACAAAAAGCGGGCACTTGCCAATTTGCTTGCAACGCTGTCAGATGTTGATGGGTTGGAATGGATCAGACTTCATTATGCTTATCCTTCGGCATTTCCTTTAGAGGTGCTTGATGTGATGCGCGAGCGCAATAACATTTGTAACTATATCGATATACCTTTGCAACACGGCAGCAATAATATGCTTAAAGCAATGCGCAGAGGAATAACGCGCGAAAAAACGGAAGAATTAATAGACACCATACGCAACAAGGTTCCTGATATCGCTATTCGAACTACAATGATTGCGGGTTTCCCCGGTGAAACGCAAGCCGACCATGATGAGCAAATGCGCTTTATTGAACAAATGCAGTTTGACCGCCTGGGTGTATTTGCTTATTCGCACGAAGAGCATACCCATGCTTATAGCTTGCCCGACAATGTTACGGCCGAAGTAAAGCAACAACGGGTAGATGAAATAATGGAATTGCAACAAGGCATAAGTCATCAGATTAACCAACGTAAATGCAACAAAACGTATAAGGTGTTGGTTGACAGAAAAGAAGGCAACTATTTTATTGGCCGCACCGAGTTTGACAGCCCAGAGGTTGATAACGAGGTATTGATAGATGCAACCAAAGCTTATTTGCGCAGAGGACACTTTGCCAATATAAAAATAACAAAAGCTGAAGCTTTTGATTTGTATGGTGAAGTTGCTGTCAGGTAAGCCACAAGTTTTCAGCATGCGACTAGATAACAATCAGATTATTTTACAACAATCTCATCGCAAAATATCCAGCAATTGTAACCTGCACCAATGTGCCAGCGTGGACAAGTTTTAAGATTGGTGGCAACTACCTTTATGTATTTTGCACTCGCTACCATTGTGGTAGCAAATGATTTTGTATTGCATCCCTTATCAGGTTGTGGTGCTTTGCAACTAATTTTATCGCCTAGTGGAATATATTTTTGCCATCTATGGAGTAATAATATTGTACACTCTCCGGAAAAAATATCCAACTTTTTTGATCCTCCATGAAATCGCAACTTAATGAAGCAATACTTCTTACTTCGCCTAAATCAATTGTTGCAATCATATCAGTGCCTTCCCATCCAAGCCAATTATAATGGTAGTCGTCATATCCCCCCACTCCATCTGTAAGTGTGGCTGCGCCCTTAGCCGGATACTTGGCACTAAAAGGAATTTCAAACTGAACTATTTTATTCATGGCTATATGATCACGCATACCGGTTTTTAAAATCCGTTGCCAATCATTGTTATACTTTTCGGGTGTATGGTTATTCTCATTGAGTGAGGTAATGCCATGTTTATGCAGCGTTGCAATAAATTCTGAAACACGCTCTTCAAACGCAGGCCTAATCATCCACGCTCCTTGTTCATCTCTTTCGAATACTCCACGTTCTCCCGAACCAAAAAATTTGGCCTGCTCTAATTTTGCATACCATACAGGCATAGTTATACGCTGCACGCGATAAGCAGTAATTGAGTCATCACTTACCATTTTGTTTGCCTCCAATAGCATATCCATATAGTTATCTACGTGCTCCGGCTTCAACCATGACTTCATTGGTGTAACAGGGTTTCCGTATATGTCCAGAAATGCTCCTGATACTTGCAGGTTGTCTTCAATTGTTTTTAGGTACTTGTAAATAATAGGTCCTGCCTTGCCATAGTATCCTTTGATAAATTCCTTCTCTAACGAATCAATATCGATATACGGATTCCAAAGCAATGCTGATATCATGTATGCCTTTAGCTCTCCAAAGTCACTCCAGTTATACGAGCTTCCTTGTTCGAAAATATCAGTAACTCCATACTGATGAAAAAACTGAATGTTGGGTTGTAATACTTTCAAATTAGGAAAAGGAGAAATGTAATTTGAAAACTGTACCACATAATCCCAAATTAAAATGTTGCTGGTAAGTGCACTCCAATTTTTAAAGTCATGGGCAAATGAACCAATGGAAGTATCGGCACTAATTGGTTTGCTACGATCGCACTCGATGCTGCAAAACATAATGTTTACATTAGGCAATGGCTTGGTAACCTTAGGCGCGCTGCGCGAATACTGATAAGCCAACGTTGAAATAATCTTATCAGGAAATTCAGCAGCCACTTTATTTACAAAGCGAATAATACTTCCCGAGTGACTACCTTCTATTGAATCGATTGCAGCACATTGATTGCACTGACAGTATCCGTAATTATCATTTTGACTTACCGACCAATACTTAGCTTCAGGCTTTGCGGCAATTTGGACTTTCAAATTTTCAACAACTATTTTAAAAACATTGCTGTTGCTCAGGCATAATTGTGCAGGCTGCCTGCAACTTCCATAAAACGAAAAATACTCCGGATGCAAATCGAAATAACTAGAATCGGATAACAGCTTTTGAAACGTATGAACCCACATTCCCCAACTAGAACCTTTTTTTGGAAAATGCTGTTGCAAGCGGTGCCAGTCACGGTACTCATCATTTACGGTAGCGGTGTAATAATAATCGCGAAACAAATTTGCCGGGCTTTCATTAAGTAAGAGATGTGCTGGCACTGTAAGTGTGCTCACCCTGGGAATAAATTTTTCAGTACTGCTATACATCCTGCATTGACAAAAGTTTTGTAAGAAGGCATACACAGCGTATATAACTCCCCATTGATTGCCGCCAGTAATAAATATATTTTCTCCTTCATCATATATCAATATCTGCTGCGGATGCAGGATCGAACGCTTATTTTCTTTGGCTATTTTATCTGACGCTTTTCCAATTACCAGTAATGATTTGCTACCGGCATCATTTTCATTTATTACATTAAATTTTGCTCCCGTTATTTGAAGCAAATAATTTTCCAATACATGCAGGGCGTGCACTTCATCCTCAGTTGCCATAGTTGAAATAACGATATCATACTGCGCCACACCATTGGTGGCAAGCACGTGTGCGCTTGCTTGTACCAAACTGCAAAAGCAATTTAGGAAGATAAGAATAAAGAGTTTTTTCATTTTAGTGATTTATTTGAATTTCGAAGACAACTTCTGGTTTCTTTGAAGGTGATACTAAATTAATTAATTTTTTTAAAACACGTGCCCCTGGTTCGCGTCCCCGCGAAACAGGAAAAAAAAAGTGGACGTTAAATATAGGATGTTTCGCGAGGACACAAACCATGAACAAAAGAGTTTTTTCTTTTAGAGATTTATTTGAAATTCGAAAATAACTACTGGTTTCTTTGAAGGTGATATTAAATCAATTAATTTTTTTAAAACACGCGCCCCTGGTTCGCGTCCCCGCGTACCAGGAAAAAAGAAGTGGACGTTATATACAGGATGTTTAGCGAGCACGCGAACCATGAACAAAACCCGGATACATTAACCATAGCTATATCTTTAATGTAAAAAAGTAAGTACTTTTTTTCTTGAATGTCTAATTTCTTTTTCGTTTAATTTGTATTGCAAAAATTTCGCAACCGTTCTTTCATACAGAGTGGCTAGGTTCGTACATTAAGTTATGCTGGTAGTCCCTGGTTCGCGTCCCCGCGAAACAGGAAAAAAAGAAGTGGATATTAAATACAGGATGTTTAGCGAGGACACAAACCATGAACAAAATATTTTTTAAAACACGTTAATGGTTATGAGTACAAATAAGTCATAATAATTTAAATGCTTTTTCTATTACTCCCAATTGTAAAGTTCCGCTGGTAATTAGCTCACCATCTGCCTCGGTAAAAATTGTATTGGCGCACTTAATCGTAATTGGGGTTTTAAACGTATGGTAATGCACCTGCGGATGCATTATTTGTAAACCCTTTCGCAACCTTGGCAAGTTTAGCAGATAATCCTTGATGCTGATGTCGCCAATGATAATTAACTCAAGTGCACCGTTGTTGGTGCTTGCCATAGGGGCAATATGATAGCCGCTGCCAAAAAAATTTGAATTAGCCACAATTGCAAGCATGGTCTTATTTTTATAAACAAAATCATCAGTCTGAATTTCGATTAGTTGTTTCTTATACTTGAAAAAAGTCTTTAAAACCGAAATGGTGTATTGCACCTTTTTGCCAAAATTATTTCCTGAATGCATCATATCCTGCACTACTGCAGCTCCCAAGCCGGTATCTGCTATGTTTACAAAATATTTTGTTTGCTCCTGCTCTCCGTCATGGAATTTAATAAAGCCACTATCGCAATATTCAAATTGCTTAGTAAGCAATTTGTGTTTTAGGTGTTCAACCGATTTTTGAAAACCCTTTGCTCTTGCAAAATCATTGCCGGTGCCATAAGGAAGCACTGAAACAATTCCATCAAATTTTTTAGTTGATGCTAAAATGCCATTGATCACCTGATGCAAGGTTCCATCACCTCCTACCGAAATAATATGCGAGAAGGATTCGGCCGCAAACTGAGAAGCAAGTTCACCGGCATGACCTGCATAGCGTGTTGGAATAATCGTAATTTCTGTATCGGAAAATTGTTGTTGTATTGACTCAATAATTCTTTCAAATCCGGTGATGGTTCCATTAATGATAAAGGCCGGACGCATTGCGTTTATTGCTTAAGCACATAAATGCTGTTAAGATTTCGGCCCAACCCATCATAGTCTAACCCATAGCCGACAAGAAAATCGGTGGGCACCTTAAAGCCTACATACTGTAAGTCGAGTTTATGCCTTAATGCATCGGGCTTAAAGACCAATGTGGCTATGCGAACGCTGGCTGGTTTGTGTTTATCCAATTCGCCAAGCAGATAGTTCATGGTATCTCCGGTGTCAACTATATCTTCAATAATAATTAGGTGTCTGCCTTCAATATCCATGTTAAGGCCTATTACATTTTTGACATTGCCGGTGGTTGCCGTTCCCGAATAGCTGCTTACGCGGATGAATGATATTTCGCAGTCATGATTCACGTTCTTAAATAAATCAGCCGCAAACAAAAATGCGCCATTAAGCACACCCAGAAATAATGGTTTCTTTTTAAAATATTCCTTGTTGATCTCGGATGCAATTTCTGCAATTCGTTCCTGGATTTTTGCAGACGGAATTAATTCGGTAAATATTTTGCCATGTAAACTAACCTCGTGATTCATATATTGCTTTTCAAGTTGCGAATATATATTTTTACCTGTATGCCATTGAATCGTTAAGGAATTTATTTTTGCAACCCATAATCATTTATATGTATACTAAAACGATTGGAATATTAGGAGGAGGTCAACTTGGCAAGATGCTTTTACAAAAAGCGGCCGACTACAATTTAAAAACAATAGTAATGGATGGCACGCACGATGCACCTTGCAGGCATTTGTGCACGCATTTTATGCAAGGGAGTTTAACCGATTATGAAACCGTATTAAACTTTGGCGAGCAGTGTGATGTGATCACCATTGAGATTGAAAATGTAAATACAGAGGCTTTGATTGAACTGGAGAAAATGGGAAAAGTCATTTATCCCCAACCTCACCTCATAAAATTGATTCAGGACAAAGGCTTGCAAAAAAACTTTTACCGTAATAATAACATTGCCACTGCTCCATTTTACCTTGTTGAGAAAAAAATGGAAATCAATAGCCCGTATCCATTTATACAAAAACTGCGTACAGGTGGATATGACGGGCGTGGTGTACAAAAAATTGACAGCCCAACCGATCTTGACAAGAATGGATTTGAAGAACCAAGTGTAATTGAAGAACTTATAGACTTTGAAAAAGAAATAGCGGTGATTGCGGTACGCAATCATGATGGCGAAATTGCGGTTTATGATGCAGTAGAAATGCATTTTGACCAACGGGCAAATTTGCTTGACTATCTTTTTGCCCCTGCTTCTCTCACCTTGAATCAAGCTGCCGAAGCAAAAAATCTTGCTAAGCAAGTGGTTGAGCATTTAGGCATCATAGGCATACTTGCAGTTGAAATGTTTGTTACTAAAAAAGGCGAAATATTAGTAAACGAAATTGCACCACGACCTCACAACAGCGGACACCATAGCATTGAAGCCAATGCATCTTCTCAATACGATCAATTGTTACGCATACTAATGCATCAGCCCCTAGGTAGTACTGAAATGATACAACATGCTGTTATGTTTAATCTGCTCGGAGAACAAGGCTATCAGGGGCAAGCACAATACAAGGGAATGGAACAACTTATGAGTCAAAAAAATTGTCATGTGCATTTGTATGGCAAGTCAACCACCAAGCCTTTTAGGAAAATGGGGCATGTAACGGTTACCGGAAACAATGTTGAGCAATTGATAGTGCTGGTAAACACGCTAAAGAAACTTGTGCATGTAATAGCTGCACAATAAATTGATGTTTCGATTTTAAAACAAATTGACAAATTTCAATTCAAAAAAAAAGCCTCATACAACATTGCATGAGGCTTTCTTTTTTTTGAAAACTAAAGGCCTATCTGTCGGCTTCCAATTTAACAGTAATGGTAAGTGTTCCGCTAGCATCGGTTTGCGCTAAAGTCCATGTTTCTGACTTCCGCTCCAAATCACTAACTTTAAAAACCAAGGCTTGAGTAACTGTACCAATTTCGGTTAATGTTATTTCTTCATCATCCTTATCATAGCTCCATTTGTAGCTTGATGAACAATCATCAGTACACGCAGCACCATCTTCGGTTTCAATTACATCTGTTACTTCATCATCGGTAAAAGTCATTTTTCCGGTTGAGTTAAAGGTAAAAGAAATCCCTCCACCATTAAACGAAGATGTTGAGGTATATTTCCACTTTCCATCTTTTTTAGGAAGCACCTTGTCGGGGCTTTTAGAACATGATGCAAATACGAGCATCGCGAAAACAACGTAAATTAATTTTTTCATAATTATTTAAGATTAAGGGCTCAAAGCTATAATCTTTTCCCTAATACCCAAATAGCTGCACTTAAAATTAATGAACATCCAATGTTGAATAAAAAAAACGCTTATAGTTTTACAAACTTGATGGTTTGACTTTTAGCCCCACCATCACTTACAGCAATGGTATAGATTCCTTTGGCAAGATTTTCGCCAACCTCCATTAAACCCATACTGGCCTGAAGCATGGTTGATTGAACCACCCTGCCCGATAAGTCAGTAATTACCAAATTGCCTCCAATGGCATTTTTCAAATCGTATTTTAGCATGGCCTTATCGTGCGAAGGATTAGGATATAATTGAAGCACAGCAGCAGATATATTTTCTTCGATACCGGTAATGCCTGTAATTTCAAATTTATCAAAACCTACCTCAAGCAAATCTTCGGGAGCAAACTCTTCTGCATAAACTTTAAGCTGCATGGTGCTTGTGAGCGGCAAATAATTTTTCAAAATAAAATTGTATCCATTCCATTGGAAGAAATTAAAATTATTTCCATGAATAACTCGGATTACGGTATCTATGGAACCGTTACTTAAAATAATTTTTACGGTATCGTTACCAACACCGCCCTGCTGAGCAAAGTTTGCAAACCACATTTGTAATTTTAGAAATGGATTGTAATGATTTCTTAAATCAAAAACAGGGCTTTCTAAAATGGTATAACCTCCTGCTACATCATCATCTACTATTTGAGTACCGGTATTGCCGGTAACCATGCATTTGTTTCCGCAATCAGTAGCATAATCAAAATCGGGATTTAGCTCAAAGCCATTAGCAAATGTACCTAATGGTTCGCCCCACGTCCATATACCTTGTGTGGCAGTGCTGTTGTTAGTCCAATTGTTATTAAAAGTAAAATCATCGTATATGCCCGGTGTTATCTGCACCGTAAATACTGCTCCATTTATTACTTGTTGATTTTGCAGACAGGTGGTTTTGAAACCCCACTTACCAGCCGAAAGTTCATAGGCATCAAGTAAAATGCTGGGCAAACTAAATGCTCCTGCTGCATCTGCCTGCAAATTATACTCTCCACTTGGTCCAATAAATTGCACATCTGCAAATGGCACCGGCTGACCGTTTACAGCATTTATTACATTGCCTGTAACAGCAACCGATATCAAAGGCGCTAACTCGATATTAAGGGTGGTTGTAGTGCCATTAGTAAGAGAAACTCCTGTAATAGTTTTAGTGCTATATCCACCTTTGTTAACAACTATGTCGTATAAGCCATTCACACCATATCCGGTTTTATAGGCCCCGGTAACATCAGTAAGTTTGCTAATGGTAGTGCCAATAATTGAAACGTTGGCTCCCGGTATTGCCAAACCGGTTACACTATCTGTAACAAGCCCGTTAAGATATGCTGCGTTTACGTAAGTTGGAGTAATTACATACAAGCCGGTGTACATATCTGATGCTACAATGGTACCCGATGGCAAGTAAGGATAAACACCCCAACAGCCCTCAAAGTTTCCTGGCTGAGCAAGTGGGTCGGTAATGTATTTACCCACTTCAACCATATTGGATGGATCGCTTGCATCTACTATAACTACTCCTTGGTCGTACCATGAAACTATCTGGTATTGTCCCAGTGTATGCGTGTTGTGAACAATTGAATTAGCTCCCGGAATTGTTTGAAATTCATC
The DNA here is from genome assembly GCA_016714535.1 of Bacteroidota bacterium. NCBI lineage: Bacteria > Pseudomonadati > Bacteroidota > Bacteroidota bacterium. Next base: position 270,388 of record JADKDR010000005.1, on the reverse strand, counting down.
GAGAAGCTTAATGTTTTGCAGATCGCTAATATCATAGCTTGCCAATTTAGATTTGTCAACTTCATCGGTAGTAAAAATTACAGTACCTGCATCGTTGAGCCAGGTATTATGTGTAAAATTATCGGGAGTGTTTTGAGTACTTATCAAAACAGGATTCGCTTTATTAGTAAAATCAATAACCGAAAAATAACCGTTATAAATGTGTCCTGCATACATGGTATCGTTGCGTACATAACCATCGTGTATGTAGTTTGGATCAGCAGCAGATGAATTGCCAACATACACAGGATTCCAGGCGTCCTGATTTAAATCAACAACTACTGCAGCACCTTGAAAAAGGTTTGAGCCATACAAATAAGCAAAGCCATTATCAATATGCAATGCATGAATGGTAATAAGTTGCCCAGCAATGGCACCATCACCTGTATAATCATGAGATGGAGCACTATCAGGCAGGTAGGTTAAGTTAATAACCTGCAAGCCTTGCCCACTTTCATTGGTTACATAAGCATGATTATTAAAAGTTTTTACTTCTCGCCAAAATGAATTGGTATCAGGCACATTAATAACTTCGAAAATCGAATCAGGATTGGTTACATCCACAATGGATAATCCGCCAGACCATCCTACCAGTGCAAACTCTTTTCCATTAATAGCAATGCCGCCTATATTGGCAAGGCTGCCATTGTAAGATAAATGATCTCGAAACTGAAGGTTTTGCGCCATACTTGCGCCAAATAACAAGGTAATTGCGACTGAGAGTAAACTTGATTTCATTACTATATTAAATTAAAATTATTTGCTTGAAAATATAAAGGATGGTAATATGACCATTAGATGTCAGCTATGTTACATAGTAAATAAACTTTAACGTGGCAATTTAGCCGGGGGTTCCACATAAGGTACCGACCAACTGCTTACTTCAATGCTTGTTGCATCAAACCCGCTAACCCCTATTATTAGATTTTTTTTATAGCAGGTGCTAAAGTCAAACTGTGCAGCCTCGGGCGCATTTATACTGCAATCAACAATGTCATAGGTATCATTGATGTAATCTTCGCAATAGAGCTTTAGCGAACGATCGAAAAAAATGGCGCGTTTCGTAAAATCATCTATCCATAATATTTTAGATCGCGTATTAATAAAATCACTAAACCAGACATCGCGTTTACGCAAGGGTTCATAATTACGCTTAGTGCCAAGGCGCCTGATAAAGTTGTGATTAGCCTGATACAAAAATCCGGTTGTATAATTAGTGTAGAGGTTGTAACTATAGCTAAAACGGGTTTTATAATTATCCTGCGGAAAAGCCGGATTGCAATATGCAGTAGGTATGCTCGAAATATTATACAGATGATAAAAATGATTGAGCTGATTGTACCACTCTTCGGGATTTGTGTACTCAGCACTGTCAAGTAAATCGCGTTCAAAATTTATTTTATAAATGATGCGCTCATTATTATCTGCTATTTGTAAACGATCAAATTCATCAAACTCCATTAATCGCACACACTCGCTAAAAGGCGTTTTTACGCTGTCTATAAGTTGGCCATTCTTATTAAATAAAAATATCCATTTTATATTGCATGAGGTTATTGCCACGCGGCTTTCACTATCTACTGCAATTCGAAAATTAAAAGGACCGGGACCAACAAATTTGCTCCGCTTAATTTTAAATAACACTTTTTTTTCTAACCCACACATCTGCTGCGCGTATACTCCCATAGTACACATGGTACTAATGATTGTAATAATGAATAATCTCACCTTGTTTACTATTTACTTTTTCGAAAAATATTTCTGATTCAACTCATCAAACTTAGGAATATAAAGGTGGTGCCACATATCTATTACCTTTCCATTCTTTAATAAAATTATTCCCGGATTGCTTCGCATCATTGTTTTAAGTGGAGTTTCGTCAGCAGTATAAAACGGAAACGCACATTGATGATCGTGTCGGAACTTTTCAATATCGATATCACCCGTGCTAAGGCAATAGATGGGGATACCTGCCTTATCCAATTTTTTCACCATGGGATTAATTTTTTTCTCAAATGCGCTTGTATTTGTATGTTCCAACTTAAGTGCAACAACCCATAATGAATATCGAGGGTCATGTAATAGCGTGTCGGTTACATCTTCACCATTCTCGTTGTTAATAAAAAGATTATTGATTTTAGCCGGAATCCCGGGATCGATAATGCTATCGATTCGGTCAACGTATTCTAACTCGTCAAAATTAAGGTCTTTAAGTTGCTCGCTTTTGTAGCGTCCTACCACATCGGTTTTAGTGTTTTTATATAGGAATATCAATTCTCTTACTTCGGGCTTGGGAGCAATACGCTGTTCATTGATATCATTGCCTATTGCATATGGCCTGAAATCGATATAAGGTAAGCCCCACAAAAAATTAGATAAACAAAAAACAGTACAACCGGCTGTTGCAATAATGGTTGCCCAGTTAAGCAGTTTGACTGAAAATATTGGCTTTATATACTTGTACCCTACCACCAGTATAAAAATCAGCACATCTAATATCACATCTTTCCAAAAAGTTTCCCAGGGTTTTAGTTTCATAAAATCGCCAAAGCAGCCGCAGTCGGTAACTTTCATTTTGCTTTCTGTAAAGGCGCAGGTAAGTAATGTACTCGAAAATAAACAGAGCAATGCGAAAATGATGGCTCCTACCACAGCAGCAATAGTCAGCATTTTTCCAATTTTAGAATCATAAAACCAAGCACCTAACATGGTTACTAAAGTTACACCTAGTGCAAATGCTGCAAAGGTTCCATTAGGACAATAGCCCGACAAATAAGTAAATCCGGTAAGCAGGGTAAAAAATAAGGTCATTAAAAAAATGATCCAGGTAGTAAAGCGTGGCATCCAGCCTATAAGCAGACAAAATCCGGTTACTAATTCAACTACCAGCATAAATACAGCAATTGGAGTACTGTAATCATTCATGGCCATCCAGAACTTGCTCATACCAAGCCCGGCAAAAGCTGAGAAATAATCGTGCATTTTGTAAGATGTGCCTAATGGGTCAACGGCCTTTACAAAACCTGAAAAAATGTAAAAACAGCCAATGGCAATGCGCAGAAAATTTACCAGATATTTCATATTATTAAATTAATTTTAAACCAAATGCTACTAAATGCGAATACTACAAGGAAGCAACAAGCAAAACAGATAGCGTGCAAATATACGAGGTGCAATATATGCAAACCTCCTGTGAACATTATATGAAATGAACAATGCATAGTTAATAGCAACCTATAAATAAAGTAGAATCGGGAAACGAATTTCCAAGCTTGTATACATGCATGGAAATAATGAAAAGCAAGTAACTTCTGATACATTTGCAGGGTGATGAAAACACGAGGATTAACAATTAACTGCAATGGCCAGCTATTAGACCTAAGCACTCCGGTAGCTATGGGTATTTTGAATGTTACTCCCGATTCGTTTTACGATGGAAACATTCATAACCACACAGACAAAGCCGTAGCACATTGTGCCGGCATGCTGCAAGCGGGTGCAGCCATTATAGACCTGGGAGCTGCCAGCTCCAAGCCGGGAAGCAGCATGATTTCACCAGAAGATGAATTAAAAAGATTAAGTGTGGTTCTACCCGAATTAATCCGTTGTTTTCCTGACACCATAATCAGCCTCGACACCTACCATAGCACAACAGCGCGTTATGGCATAGACCATGGCATTTCCATTATCAATGATATAAGCGCAGGTATTTTTGACCCAAAAATGTTTGAAACTATTGCCGGTGCAAAAGTGCCTTATGTTGTAATGCATATGCAAGGTACACCCCAAACCATGCAACAAGCTCCTGCCTATACCAATGTGGTAGCAGAGGTAATTGCCTGGATAAGGCTGCGCCTGGAGGCTCTATCCAAATGGGATATTTATGATTTAATTATTGACCCCGGTTTTGGTTTTGGTAAAACAGTGGAACAGAATTTTGCCTTACTAAAACATTTAAATGCTTTTGGCATATTTGAAAAACCTGTACTTGCCGGCATCAGCCGAAAATCGATGGTATGCAAACCTTTAAATATATCTCCTGCAGAAGCCTTAAATGGTTCCACAGCGCTGCATATGGCTGCGTTACAAAATGGTGCATCCATTTTGCGTGTGCATGATGTGCGCGAAGCCGTGCAAGCTATCACCATGTATGAACAACTAAACACCGAAACGATTTCATTTTAACCATGGCTGAAAACGAAAAACATCTGCTTTCGAAAACATCATATGTAAAGAGCCTTCAATGTCAGAAGCAATTATACTTATATAAAAATCACTACAACCTGCGCGATCCACTTTCAAAAGAAACGCTACAAAAATTCAAAAGAGGACATGACATTGGCAGGTTGGCGCATACGCTGTTTCCGGGAGGTGTAGATGCCTCGGCAAAAGGAGGACGCAGTGCTAAGACCGCTGTGCAATATACCAAGGAATTAATTGAGCTAGGGCACCAAACAATTTTTGAAGCTTCGTTTCAGTACATGGGCATATGGATAATTTGCGATGTTCTCTGTATTGATCAGTCAGGTTGGAAAATATTTGAAGTAAAAAGCTCGCGCTCAATTAGCAGCACTTACCTGAATGATGCTGCGTTGCAGTATGCCGTATGCTTACATGCCAGCAAAGCTTTTAAAACAGAAATAGCCGATTTTTCGATAATTCATATAAATGCTGAGTATGTGCGAATGCAAGCATTTGATGCCAGCCAGTTTTTTAAAACGGTAAGCGTGTATGATCACTGCAAAGCTGAATTAAGTAATGTAAACAAAAATATAAACCGAGCCTTAAGCACTCTTGAAGCAAAGGCAATGCCTGCAATACCAACCGGTAATCATTGCTATCAGCCTTATTCTTGCGATTTTATGGGTTATTGCGGGGCACGTATAAGCGCAACTCCGGGGCCAATACCCAAGTTGGCAAAACGAAATTACGAAGGACATGTATATGCTTCCATAGCCATGGCACAACCTGCTATGCCCCTGTTAGAAAATACGCAACCATTTCAACGAATACCTTACGCTATCACATTTTGGCAACAGGGAACCTGCCTGTTTCATGCAAGCTTATACGATACACAACTACAAATTGCAAGCATGTACCGGCTACTATATACCCACTTAAGTAAGTACAGCACCATATTAATTGAAGACAAAAAAGAAATGGAATACCTGCTTAGAGAAATGCAACGCAAAATGAACGAGAACGAATTTTCGGCCGAAACTATTTTAGAAAATCTTGTTGAACTACCGCTAAAGCAACACCATCTTTCGTTTGTATATAATACAAACGAGATGACAGAATCTATCTTCTTAAAAAGCCTTGCCGACAACGACCTTTTTGCTCAAACGGTATGCAACGATGAACTTAAAAAATATGGAAGCGAAAAAACGGCATGGCTCGAAAAACAGTTTAAGGAACAAATAGCAGCCAATCATGTATAAAAAAATAATTCTCAAACCGGGCAAGGAAAAGTCAATTTTGCAAAAGCATCATTGGATTTTTAGTGGAGCCATAGCACGCAAAGACAATGACCTGACCCACGGATCGTGCTGCAGCCTGTACACCAGCGAACACGTGTTTTTAGCTAATGGTCATTATCATGATGCCTCCATTGCTTTTAGAGCATTAACATTTGAACCTGAAGAATTGAATAATGCTTTTTTTAAAAGAAAATTAGAAGAAGCGTATCAAATTCGATGTATACTCAATTTTGAAAAAAGTAATACCAATGCATACCGCCTGGTGCATGGCGAAGGAGATGGATTACCCGGCCTCATTATAGACTTGTATGGCGAAGCAGCTATTATACAATGCCATACTGATGGTATGACCCAACATTTAGAAGATATTGCAACGGCCTTGCAGCAAGTGCTAACCACTAAGCTTGCTATTATTTACTACAGGCATGCATCTCAAAAAACTCAATCCAAATCAATTCAAGGCTTTCTAGTTGGTAACAGTAATGAGGCTATTGCATTTGAAAATAATCTTCAATTCAAAATAAATTGGGCCGAAGGTCAAAAGACCGGGTTCTTTATTGACCAGCGTGACAATCGACTATTACTATCACAGTATACGTTGAATAAGAAAGTGCTGAATACGTTTTGTTATACAGGAGGCTTTAGTGTTTTTGCAGCGCATGGAGGTGCTACCATGATACATTCGGTTGACAGCAGCGCCAAAGCAACTATACTAGCTCATGAAAATGTATTGTTGAATTTCCCCAATGCCAACCACACCATATTTACAGAAGATGTAAACCATTTTTTTAAATCTAGCAACGATACGTATGATGTAATTGTGCTTGACCCACCGGCCTTTGCCAAAAGCAAAGAGGCCGTAAGGAATGCCATGATAGCATATCGTAATCTTAATACCGAAGGTATTAAACGGGTAAGTAAAAACGGTATCGTTTTTACATTCAGTTGCTCACAGGCAGTGGATAAGGAGTTGTTCCGAAGATTGATTTTTCAGGCATCGCTGCAGGCCGGGCGCACTGTGCGCATATTGCACGAATTGCATCAACCTCCCGATCATCCTATCAATATTTATCATCCGGAGGGCGAATACCTTAAGGGATTCGTGTTGTCGGTGCAGTAATCAGGCACTTACTTCAATTTCGTATTTACATGAAAATGAACGATGACCCTCCAAGGTTATGATGGATTCTTTTTTAGTAATATCCTGCGTAGCGTTTTCGCTATCTGCCAGACCTAGCCATGGTTCTATACAAACAAAATCTGCATTCTTTGCAGCCCAAATGCCCAGGTGCTTAAAATCTTGAAACCGCACCGTTACTTGTTGTTCGTTTTTTTTCGAGCATAACGAGACTTCGCGCGATTTCAATTGTTTAAATACCAACGCATCATTCTCAAATAATTTTTTACGAAGCGGAAGCAAAGCATTTCCTTCAGGCCCTACTTCGGTTTTTAGTTTAAGCGGTTTGGTTACAAGTAAATTATCTTTGATAGGAAAATGCTCCAGTTTTTCAGGCTTTTCAAATTTTAGAAAATAATCATCATAACCTTCGTCTTCATTAAACGGAACATTAAATGCAGGATGCCCGCCAACACTAAAGTACATTGCATCGGGACTATTATTTGTAACGGTGTAAGTAACAACTACCTTATTATCTAGCAAAAGGTAGTGAACATTATATTTGAAATAAAAAGGATATTGGGTAAGGGTAGTTTCATCATCCGTTATTTCTAGTTCTATTTCATCGGGCTTTATCAACAGTAGTTTGAACAGCCTTTTGCGTGCAAATCCATGACGCTCCATTTTATAGGCCGTTTTATTAAAAAAGAATTTCTCCTCTTTTAGTTGTCCAACAATTGGAAACAAATTGGGAGCATAACTACGCCATGCTTCGCGAGCCTGCCATATGTACTCGCAACTGTAACGGTTGCTATATATGCCACATAGTTCTGCGCCTATAACCTTAACTTTTACTCGCAGTTTATCGTTTTCTAAAAATTCAATCATTAGTATTACAAACAGAATTTTTCACTAATTCATCTATATAACGGCAAAGTTACTAATTAATAACCTGAAAGATACCTGGTATTACAAACCACAAAATGTAAATAAATAATAAATAAGCCCGGCAAGAATTCCAGAAACAGGAATAGTAAGTATCCATGCCCACAACAGGTTGATGGTAACACCCCAACGTACAGCTGAAATGCGCTTGGTTAGCCCTACGCCTACTATTGAACCGGTAATAGTATGTGTGGTGCTAACAGGAATACCGAAATACTGTGTCATGTATAAAGTTATAGCGCCAGCACTTTCTGCTGCTACGCCTTCAAGTGGGGTAACTTTGGTAATTCTTGTTCCCATTGTTTTTATAATACGCCATCCACCCGACAAGGTTCCTAAACCAATTGCTATAAAGCACGCGTACTCAACCCAAAGTGGAATTTCCTTAATCACAGATTTGCCATCTTTAACTACGGTTTGTATGGCAATCCAATCGGGCAAGCCCGCATTGCCGGTCGTATTAGAATATACTAAGAGTGCAGCCGCTATAATGCCCATAACCTTTTGTGCATCGTTGCTACCATGACCAAGACTAAAAGCGGCACTACTCACAAGTTGCAGCCTGCGAAACCATCGGTCGGCTTTTGACGGATGCGATCGCTTGCAGATATTCAAAATCAAGACCGTAATCAGGTAACTGATTATCATACCCAACAGAGGAGCTAGTACGATAAAAGAAACCGTAAGATAAATTTTACCAACATCAGCCAATACCCCAAAACCTGCTTTTGCAATTGCAGCACCTGCAAATCCTCCCATTAATGTATGTGATGAACTACTTGGAATACCTAACCACCAGGTTAGTAAATTCCAAAAAATGGCAGCACATAAACCGGCAAGTATTACAGTAAGGGTAATAGATTCTGCTCTTACAATTTTTGCAACTGTATCTGCAACTTTAAACTCAAAGCCCAGAAACTTATGCTGACAGAGAAATAGTACAATGGCGTTAAAAAAGGCTGCCCATGCAACTGCCTGAAAAGGTGACAATACTTTGGTACTTACTACAGTTGCTATCGAGTTGGCTGCATCGTGAAATCCATTTATATAATCAAATAATAAGGCAAAAACGATAACTAAGATTAAGAGTGTCATATCCGATAATAAAAAGTTAGAATTTAATTATACTTAATAACTATACTGGATATTACATCGGCCGCATCTTCGCACTTATCGGTAGCAGTTTCAAGTACAGCAAGAATTTCCTTTTTCTTAATTAATTCCTTTGCATCGGTTTCATTCTCAAACAAATCAGCTACGGCCATATCAAAAATATCATCGGCATGATTTTCTATACTATTAATACGCACAGCAGCTTCTCTAATTTTATGCGCATTTCTCATATCATTGAGGCCTTTGATAGCAATACATAGTTCCTCTGCTCCTTTATTAATTAAGTCACCCAACTTTACCATCTCAGAAGTAACCGCTGTTAGCTGATACAACTCAATGCGCTTTGCAGATCCATGTATATAATCAACTACATCATCCAGGGCCGAAGCAAGGGAATGAATATCTTCACGGTCGAAAGGAGTGATAAAGGATTTTCCTAACTCATTAAATATTTCGTGTGCAATGCTATCGCCTTCGTGTTCCAGGCGCTCTATTTCTTTAATAATTTCTCTCTGATTTGACTTTTTCGCAGCAAGTAAGTCTACTAATTTTACAGAGATTTCCCTTAAGTTTTCTGCCGATCTTTCGAACAACGGGAAAAATTTTTTATCGCGTGGGACAAGGAATGAAAATATGCTTGACATATGAAATGAAGGATTATTATTAGCCCACAATGATATTCAATAATAATTAGTATTTCAATTAATAAATTCGGTACTGCAACATTGATGCAGAACTCCTTTCTTTAGTCCGGCTATTTATACTTTCGTTTACATCATCTAGCCAAAAAGATTGATTTTATATGCGTTTCAAGTATGCAGTCCAAAAACCCGATGGCCGAATATGTCGTTCACTTGTCAAATAACGAAGACGCAAGGAGTATACCTTTTCCAACATTATACCTCTGCATCAGGAAAAAATGTATAAAACCCGTCAAGTAAAATTCATAAAGCAAGTAACTTTCAAAGAATGGCAAATCAAATTCCATTCGCTTCCCGTAAAAGGAACCATACAATTTGAATGGTACTAATACGCGATAGGGCAACTAGCTAATTGGAGTAAAATGTTGGAGCATACAGGCAATACTACTTTAAAAGTAGCTACATTAATTCTTCCTACAGTGGTTGACTGCAAACACTTCATTCTATTTAAATGGGTTGATGAAAATATGCTTAACCTATTTGTTTATATAAGCGAAAAAGACAAACCGGACACTTTTGAATTAATAAGCCCTGGTGGAATAGTAAGTTGCTTATGGGAGTTGGGTATAATTTGGCATGAACATAATGCGTTGATAGAATATATTTTAAATAAACAACCACATCCGGATTTAAATGGATATCTAAATTGCCAACTAAATGGTAAAATATAATTAAGATGAAAATAATAAAATAAATTATTGCAGCGGCCTTAATGGCTATGCTCGCTGTCCCTAAACTACCTGCACAGGAGTCTATTGTAAAGCAGAGCCGCTTGTATGATGTTAAGCACCTTGTGCTTAACTTAATTTTTGACTTGGCTAAAAAGAATTCAACGGGGACATGTAAAATCACTTTAACTCCCACCACGGATCTTGATTACATAGTTTTAGATGCGGTAGATCATAGTTTTCAAAAAATAATAATCGATGATGAAAAACTCCTTTTCGATTATCAGACACCTGATCTTACAAAAAATTCAAAAAAACATTTCAAAAAAAACACGCCTGTTACGGTTACCATATATTATCATACGAATCATGTAAACGAAATAAATCCAACTGTACTAAGTGGAAGCAATGCCAATGGGTTGCGATTTTCGCAACCTGCTTCTAAAGATCCCCTAAAACCAAAGGAAGTCTATTCATCAGGCGAATTCAGAGGAAACAGGTATTGGTATCCTTGCAACGAAAATCCGGCTGGCCGCCCCTATATGCTAACTCGAAATTTGAAATTGCTATCTTGCTTGCCAATATTTTTTCTCAATTTTGTAAGGAATAGTTCCGGTATACGACTTTATTGAAACTACAAACAACGAAAAGATATAGGAAAACATCAATTAGTTGAAAGAAGAAAAGGAAATAATAATAAATAGACCCGATATACCTATTGGGTCTAATGGTAGTGCCAGGCACTCACTGGATATGAGCAAATGGGTTGAGCGCTATGCCGACTATTTGTTAACTATGGCCATATACAAAGTAAGTAAACGTGAAGATGCTGAAGACCTCGTACAGGAAGTATTTATGGCAGCATGCAAGAGTGTGAAGTCATTTAAAGGTGAATGTAATGAACGGACATGGCTTACCGTTATTATGAAAAACAAGATTGTTGACTATTACCGAAAAGCGAAAAATGAAAAATCTTTTTCAGAATACCTGAATGAAACCGAAGAGTCCTTTGATCAGCATTTCTTTGACCAAAGTGGTTTTGGCAGATGGATTAACTTAATACAGCCCAATTACATTTCGAATAATGCAGATCGTAAAGTGCTCAATTATGAATTTCAAAAAGCAATGGAGTTTTGCCTGGCCAAACTACCAAAGCGGCTGAAGGGAGTATTCATTTCAAAATACTTTGATGATGAAGACACAAAAGATATTTGCAAAGAATATGAAATTACAGATTCAAATTTATGGGTAATCCTATTCAGAGCAAAAACGATGTTGCGTAGCTGCCTCGAAAAAAAAAGAAATAATTTAATACCGTGACTATGATAAATTATATTCGTAGAATACTAAACAATTGCCAGGATGCATCAGCAAAATCGCTCATGCAAGGCGAAGTTCAGCTTTCAATCAAACAACGTTTTGAGCTTTGGCTTCATATTTTGTTTTGTAATTGCTGCAAAAACTTTGTTCATCAATCGCGTATTATAGACCAATCTATAAAACTGCTAAAGAAAAAAGCAGACTCCGAAAATCCTGAATACAAAGCTTCGCCACAATTAAAAGACAAGCTTGAAAAAATAATTTCATAGCTCCTTGTAAGTAATACTTTATAAACTCGTCTAACTAGTAAAATAAATAAAACAATGAACAAATCATCTTTGAAATTAATCTATACCCTGGCAATGGTAATGCTATTTCATGCTACTAAAATAAAGGCGCAGCAGGTACCACTGACTACTGTGATTGAGCACTTTACGAATACCAAATGTAGTATTTGCAAATCAAAGAATCCCGGCTTGCATACTAACCTTGTCAGTCATCCGCAGGTGATGCATCTTAGCATACATCCCAGTTCGCCATACAGCACCTGCATTTTGAGTCAACAAAACACTGCAGCCAATGATGCACGCACTAACTTTTATGGCATTTATGGGGGCACACCCCGCATTGTGATTAACGGTAACGTTATACCATCAAACGTGAATTTTTCGGATACAGCATTATTTACACCCTACCTTAATCAATCCAGTGCTTTTGAGTTAAGTGTGATCAGCACTTACTCGTCACCCGATACATTAACTTACACCATTACTATAACTAAAAAAGATAATAGCAACTTCTCTACTGTGAGCCTATTTAGTGGAGCATCTGAAGATACTGTGTTTGTAAATGGTGGTAATGGAGAATTAGAACATTATAATGTATCTCGTTTTGCAGTTCAGGAGTTCATTATGCTTCCGCTTCTATTAAACGATTCCATTATTATTACAAGAAAAGCCCATGTTAAATCATTCTGGGACAAAATGCGCATGTATAGTTTTGCAATGATACAAGATCAGGGAACGAAGCAACTAATTCAGGCAGGACAAAGTTCTCTTACTTCACTATCCCTAGGTGTAGCCTCACTTACCGAGCCAACACAACTATTGAAACTCTACCCTGTTCCTTCCAAGGACATTATCAATATAGAAGGACAAGAAAATTTTCATTTTACAATTTACGATTCAGCACTGAAGCAACAATCAGATGGATATTCTAACAGAGGATCAATTGATATTCGTCAATTGAAAGCAGGCCTTTATGCTTTGAAAATAAAGAAAAGCAACAATTACTATTATGCTAAGTTTATAAAACAATAAAATTGAAAATGACTATTACATTGCGAATATGGATATATCTGCTTGTTTACACATGCGCCTCACTTTCGAACCTGCACGCACAGATACCTGCTAATGCAAAACATATAAACGCAGACAAAGGAATTGGTGCTGGCGGTTATGACCTTACCGTTTATATTATCAAACAAAAAGCAGTAAAAGGCAAGTCGCAATATTCTGTAAAACATGGAGGTATCACTTACTATTTTTCGAATGCAATAAATCAAAAGTTGTTTGAAAAAAATCCTGAAGCATACTTGCCTGAATATGGCGGTTGGTGCGCCTATGCCATGGGCAACTCAGGCGAAAAGGTAGAAGTTGACCCAGAAACGTTCAAAATAATTAACGGCAAACTATACCTATTCTATAATTTTTATTTTAATAATACCCTAAAAAGCTGGAACAAAGACGAACCCATACTAAAAAAGAAAGCGGATACAAATTGGCTAACGCTGAATAAATAAAACCCGATATGAAAAATAAACTAATCTGGATACCAAGATTAATAGCATCATTTATTTTACTACAAACGCTTTTCTTTAAATTCAGTGGAGCCGAAGAATCCATCTTTATTTTTTCGCAACTAGGTGCAGAACCTGCAGGCCGCATAGGCAGTGGGGTTATTGAATTGATTGCAGGCATTTTGCTATTAATTCCGTGGTTTTCGGGTTGGGGAGCCTTAATTGGTGCTGGAACTATGGCAGGCGCTTTACTTTCGCATTTGTTTGTATTGGGAATAGAAATAAAAAATGATGGGGGACAACTATTTGCTTACGCGCTCATTACTTTTATCTGTTGTTGCATTCTTATACTTTATCATCACAAACAGGTTTTATTCTGGATGAAACGATAATGCATGATCATTTTGCTAGAGCAAAATGGGAACTCCAAATACTTGCAGGTATCTAATTTTTTCTTCTAGATTTACGCACCTAATCCATAAATCAGATGAAAAAAATAATCCAATATGCACTACCAATTGCTATCATCTTTTGTAACTGTACCCATATACTTTTTGCACAAACAATTGACAACCATATTAAAGTTGATCAGTTTGGTTATCTGCCCGGTGCACAAAAGATTTGTGTAATCAGCAATCCTATCACTGGTTTTAATGCTGGCCAGGCATTTATTCCTTCGCTAGAATACAAGGTAAGAAGGGTGTGGGATAATCAAACCATCTATACAGGAAATGTGGTTAGCTGGAAAAACGGGATAACCCATAGTCAGTCGGGCGATAAAGCGTGGTGGTTTAATTTCAGTGGAGTAACTGAATGTGGCAAATTTTACATTTATGATTCAATTCAAAACAAACGCAGCTATGAATTTGAAATAAGCCCTTGTGTATATAACGAAGCCCTTAAAATGTCGCAACGTACTTTTTACTATCAGCGATGTGGTGTAGTTAAAGACTCTATCCATGTTGGGCAATGGAAAGATTTAGCCTGTCATAATCATTCTAATCAGTTTACGCAATGCAGGTTGGTAACAAATCCTATACTATCAACTCAAAAAGATTTATCGGGTGGTTGGCATGATGCAGGCGACTACAATAAATATGTAAATTTTGCATTCAATACCGTGCATGATTTATTGAGCGCTTATGAACAAAACCCGGGAGTTTGGAGCGATGATTATAACATACCTGAAAGTGGAAATGGAATTCCTGATTTGCTTGATGAAATAAAATTTGAACTCGATTGGATTTTAAAAATGCAAGACAGTATCACAGGAGCAGTATTAACCAAAGCGGGAACAAGCTTTAATTCGGCTTCACCGGCAAGTGCAGACCTTAGTGCAGACTACTATGGCGCGGCAAGTACATCAGCTACCTTAACCGCAGCATCTATGTTGGCACATGCAGCGAAGGTCTATCAGCCTATCAATTCAACTTATTCACTCAAACTTAAAACCCGGGCAACACTTGCTTGGCAATGGGCAAGTGCCAATCCGAATGTACAATTCTCTAATAGTGGATGCACCAATGTTAGTGGCGAGTACGATAATGACTATACCTACCATAAACTAATGGTAAAAATTGCAGCCGCATGTTACCTTTATGCTGCAACGGCTGATACTACCTACCGGACATTTTTTAATTCGAACTACACTCAAGTTCATTTAATGCAATGGACATTTGCTTATCCCTTCGAATCGAGCTATCAGGAAATGTTGCTATACTATACTAAAATAAGTGGTGCCACCACAACAGTTAAGAACAATATACTCAATACGTACCACACTGCCATGACCACAAACGGAGCCGATAATTTACAGGCTTTTATGGATAGCACCGATGCCTATCGTGCATTTATGCAAAGTTATGATTACACATGGGGCAACAATATGCATAAGTGCTATAAAGGAATCATGTTTGGCAATATGAATGCATATCAACTTGACACATTAAATAAATTGAATTTTTATCGGGCAGCTTCTGGTATGTTGCACTATATACATGGCATCAATCCATTGGCTATGGTTCATTTGAGCAATATGTACAATCATGGTGCAGAAAACAGTGCCAACGAGTTTTATCACGGTTGGTTTGCCGATGGCACCCCTTATGACAATGCGCTAACAAGCTTGTATGGACCTCCACCGGGATTTTTACCCGGAGGAGCAAATCCCAATTATGCTCCGGATGCTACCTATGGAGGCACCATAAGCCCGCCTCAAAATCAGCCAACCCAAAAAAGCTACAAAGACTGGAATACAAGTTGGCCGCAAAACTCATGGGAAATTACAGAAAACGCCATTTATAGTCAGGCAGCTTATTCGCGTCTGGTATCGCAATATGCTTGTGCAGTTTGCACAAGCCCTGCTGCCATTGCAGGTCCTGCAAGCGTTTGCAACAGCAGTAGTGCTACCTATTCGGTGACAAGCGCTATGGCAGGCACTACTTACAATTGGTGCGTTACGAATGGATACATCAGCAATGGACAAGGAACTAATACTATTACCGTTAACTGGACAAATGGAAGTTCGGGTGTGGTTACTATTTATAAGCAAGAACCAAATAGCGGCGTTGCTATTGGCAAGATAACAATTACGATTATTTCGAATGTAGCCATCACCAACAGCGGAAACAATACGATTTGCATAGGTTTGGGACAGACCAGAATTCTAACTGCTCCGGTATACTCCGGTGCAGCATATCAATGGTTAAAAGGTGGTGTACCCATAGTAAATGCTACAACTAATACGCTAACCGTTACAAGCAGCGGAAATTATAAAGTTAGTGTATCCTTTAATGGATGCACCAAAACTTCCAATTCGATAGGTATAAAAACCGCCAAACGTCCCTCCTCTTCCATTGGCGCACCTGGAGGCAGCAATATTTGTGGAGGTGCCAGTCCAACCTTGCAATGCATCAATACCAATCAAACAGGTCTTGGTTTTCAATGGATGCGGAATGCTACCAACATTCCCGGAGCTATAGCGAATTCCTACACTGCAACTGTTACCGGTGCCTATCAGTTGGTTACTAATACCTCTAGTGGATGCACTAGAAGTTCTTCAGTTATAAATGTTACCGAATCGAGCATTCCACCAATCAATCCTGCGGGTACAATAAATTTTTGTGCCGGTGATAGTGTTTTACTTTCTACTGCGAATGGCGGGGGCTATGTTTATCAATGGAAACATAACGGTAACGATATACCCGGGGCAACACAATGGCTACAATACTTTTCTCAAAATGGCAATTATAAAGTTGTTGTTACCGATAACTCAGGCTGCACACTTACAAGCTCGACTACCATATTAAACATCAATTGCAAACTGAAACAAGCGGTTACACCTTCTGCAATTGCTTACCCCAACCCTTTTACGAATGAAATAATAATCGAATTAGGACTTGAAGTTGCAATGGTGCTTATACTTGACAATACAGGACGCGAGATAGAAAAGAACCTGCCTTTAAGCAGCACCATAAAAAAAGGAAAAAACTTGAGTCCTGGTGTATATATTATAAAAATAAATTATTACGATAAAACCGAGCAACTGCGTGTGGTCAAGCTTTAACCACTAAATAAAAATATTTTATAAATAATCCTTAGCTATATTAAAGCAGCGTTAAGTCCAATTCCTTATTTGGCATTTTCACCTAACTGAAACAGTTTGCAATTACTGCGTAATTGCATCATACTTGCTTGCGTTTGGAATATCAATTTCCTGCATAGCAAGTTTTACGCTATTTTTCATATCGGGAGGAACGGGCTCTCCCTTGAAGATATTGATAATCTCATCAGACTTAGCATAACAAAAGTTTTGCAAAAGCCATGAGGTTGGGCGTGTTTGCTGAATTTTTTTTAATGGAAGTATGGCTTCTGAAATGGTGCGTAAGGATGTAGGTTGATCTTTGGTCATTTCGTCTAAGCCTTTGCGGTGCATTTTATACATTAGTTCGCGTACAGGTTTAAATAATGGGGCATTGATATTTTCGCACAACCAATAACGATTGCGGTCGCTCTCAGCAGCGCGCCATCCGGGTTCTGAAACATTTGCACTATTGTTTACAATTACCTGAGCCTTGCTAAAAAAAACTGTACCACCCAAGGGTGAATACGAATCGTAGTCAAACCCAAGCATCATGAAAGCATAAAAAGCAAGCACATTAACCAGATTGGTATTGGATCCATTTTCGTTCCACTCCAGTTGCTGAAACTCCACAAACTTAAATTGAAACTTGTCATCCTTTATATTCATTAATGGAGAATTGTAGGTAGACTTATAAACGGGTCTGTTAGAGGTAATCTGAATGCTTCCGGTAAAATCATTATTGGATGGACGAGTGTCAATAATAATATTGAGCGAACAATCAATTCGTTCTTCACTCTTAAACTTATCAGTAGACCAACGTGTGTTATTCATAAACTCTGCAATAACCTGCTGCATGTT
Organism: Bacteroidota bacterium; assembly: GCA_016714535.1. Taxonomy (NCBI): domain Bacteria; kingdom Pseudomonadati; phylum Bacteroidota; species Bacteroidota bacterium. The sequence goes on along the minus strand of JADKDR010000005.1, from coordinate 252,766 downwards.
GTTGAATACATTTCGGTCACTGTTTGCAATTTTCTGGCTATTAATGCTCACAATGCAACGAAGTTCTTGCGCATTGGAATTAATTACACTGCAGAGTGAAATTACCACTGCTAACAGTATTCTTGTTTTGATATACATTTTCATTTTACAAAAATATGGTTTTAAAATGTTGCAGCTACTAAATCTAAAATATCATTTGCTACATCCTTCTTTGTCTTTAATTCAAAATGAGTCACTTTTTCGTTTTTGTCTAATACGGTAATCTTATTTGTATCGGTTCCAAAGCCGGCTCCGGCATCGCGCATGCTATTAAGTATAATCAGGTCCAGGTTCTTGCGCTTTAGTTTTCCCCTGGCATTTTCAATTTCGTCATTGGTTTCGAGTGCAAAGCCCACCAAAGTCTGCCCCTTTTTTTGCTCTCCAAGTGTAGCTAAAATATCTGTTGTTTTCTTAAGCTTAATCTGCATTTCATCGTCCTTCTTTTTAATCTTTATAGCAGCAACAGTTTCAGGAGTATAGTCGGCAACGGCTGCACTCATAATAAAGGCATTACATTTCTCAAACTCCAACTCACACGCTTTATACATTTCTTCTGCGCTATCAACCCAAATTGTTTTTACTTCCTTGTGCGCAAAAGTATCGCCACCCTTTCCTGCTATTAACGTTACCTGCGCTCCACGCTTTGCTGCTTGTTCTGCAATTGCATACCCCATTTTGCCGGTGCTGTAATTGCTAAGATAGCGCACAGGGTCAATAGGCTCACGTGTTGGGCCCGCACTTACCACTATGTGTTTACCAGTAAGGTCTTGCTTGCCTTTGAGTAAACGCAAAATTTGTTCAACTATTATTTGCGGCTCTTCCATTCTTCCCTGCCCTACCAATCCGCTTGCAAGTTCACCGCTTGCCGGGCCTATTATGCTTACGCCATTCTGCTTTAATATTGCCAAATTTTTTTGAGTTGTAGCATGTTCAAACATGTCCAAATCCATAGCCGGGGCAAGCATTACAGGACAGCGTGCACTCAGGTAACAGGCAAGCAGCATGTTATCACAGACTCCATTGGCCATTTTTGCTATGGTATTGGCACTACCCGGTGCAACCAACATTACATTGGCCCACAAGCCAAGTGCAACATGATTGTTCCATTGTGCCTGGCTGGCAATATCACTTACAACTACATTGCGGCTTACAGTGGCTAATGAAAGTTCGCTAACCATTGACTTAGCCGACTCGGTAATAACTACCTTTACCTCGCAACCGGCTTTTATCAATAATCTCACCAGGTCAGGAGTTTTATAGGCTGCAATGCTTCCGCTTATACCCAGCAATACTTTATGGTTAACTGCCATTTATTGAAATATAAAAAATTAAATTTTTAAAAAACCACTAAAGACTTCTTGTCAAGATTTTCATATCCATAATCCCCAACCTCTGTATATCTTGAATCTTGATGACGTCATTATTATTAAGCGCAAATGTATTTAATCCAAACAAATAAATACAACACGCAAACACTCCGTTGTATTCTAACAAAAAGCCCGCTCAATTGAGCGGGCCTTACGGTTAAAACAGCCATATATATTTTTCTTAATATCCCATTCCATCCATACCACCTGGCATAGCCGGAGCAGAAGGCTTGTCTTCTTTAATATCGCTTAATACACACTCGGTAGTAAGTAACATACCTGCAATAGATGCTGCATTTTCAAGGGCAACACGGGTTACTTTTGTAGGGTCTATAACACCTGCAGCAAGCATTTTTTCATAACTATCGCTACGAGCATTATAACCAAAATCATCCTTACCATCGCGTACTTTCTGAACTACGATTGAACCTTCTAAACCGGCATTTTGAACTATCTGACGAAGAGGCTCTTCTAATGCACGCTTGATAATAGCGATTCCTGTACTTTCATCATCGTTATCACCTTTCAACTTGGATTTTTCAATTGCCTGAATGGCACGGATGTAAGCTACACCTCCACCCGGTACAATTCCTTCTTCAACAGCTGCGCGGGTTGCGTGTAATGCATCATCTACACGATCTTTTTTCTCTTTCATTTCAACTTCTGTAGCTGCACCTACATACAATACAGCAACACCACCGGCAAGTTTGGCTAAGCGCTCTTGCAATTTCTCTTTATCATAGTCAGAGGTAGTGGTTTCGATTTGTGCCTTTATCTGATTAACACGCGCTGTAATATCATCTTTAGAACCAACACCACCCACAAGAGTTGTATTGTCTTTGTCGATGGTAATTTTTTCGCAAGTACCTAAATAAGTCAAGTCGGCATTTTCTAATTTGAAACCGCGCTCTTCGGCAATTACAGTTCCACCGGTTAGAATTCCGATATCTTCCATCATTGCCTTTCTGCGATCGCCAAATCCCGGAGATTTTACTGCAGCTATTTTTAAAGAACCACGAATTTTATTTACTACTAATGTTGCCAACGCCTCTCCATCTACATCTTCTGCAATGATTAATAATGGACGACCTGTTTGAACAGTTTTTTCCAAAATTGGTAACAACTCTTTCATGCTAGATATTTTCTTATCGTATAATAAGATGAAAGGGTTTTCTAAAACAGCTTCCATTTTGTCGGCATTGGTAACAAAGTATGGAGAAATATAACCACGGTCAAACTGCATACCTTCTACCACTTCAACATGGGTTTCGGTTCCTTTTGCTTCTTCTACGGTTATAACGCCTTCTTTTTTTACACGACCCATTGCATCGGCAATTAGTTTTCCGATGGTGGCATCGTTGTTTGCAGAAATAGTAGCAACTTGCTCTATCTTGCTATTATCGTCACCAACTTCTTTGCTCATGTTTCTTAATTCAGCTACCACACTTGCAACAGCCTTATCAATACCACGCTTCAAATCCATTGGATTTGCACCTGCAGCAACATTTTTCAAGCCTGCCGTTACAATTGCCTGGGCTAATACCGTTGCTGTAGTTGTTCCATCACCGGCTACATCAGCTGTTTTGCTTGCTACTTCTTTCAACATTTGGGCACCCATGTTTTCAATCGGATTTTTCAATTCGATTTCCTTTGCCACGGTTACTCCATCTTTGGTAATGGATGGTGATCCATATTTTTTGTCGATAATTACATTACGACCTTTGGGGCCTAACGTTACCTTAACTGCATTTGCTAATGCATCTACTCCGCGCTTCAGCGCATCGCGTGCTTCTAAATTAAATGTGATATCCTTTGCCATTTTATTGTTTTTATTTCTTAGTTATTAATTTTTGATTTTTTATTTGAAATTTTTGAAAGCAGAATTTGATTCGAATGCTAGGCAAGCTTTTTACTCACTGTGCTAAACGTTTTTTATTTTCAACTTTACAATTTACACTACTGCGAAAATATCGCTTTCGCGCATAATTAAATATTCCTTACCTGAGTGATTAATCTCAGTACCGGCATATTTGCCATACAAAACCTTATCGCCAACCTTTACGGTCATAGGTTCGTCTTTCTTACCTTTACCTACAGCTACTACGGTGCCTTGCTGTGGTTTTTCTTTTGCAGTATCAGGGATAATAATACCTGAAGCTGTTTTTTCTTCGGCTGCTGCTGCCTCAACTATTACGCGGTCAGCAAGAGGAGTGATGTTCATAGACATTTTAATTTTTTTTAATTTAATTTTACTTAAGAATTTATTAAGAATTAGGAAAAAATTTCCTCTGCCCCTTCTTCAAATTTATTGCCATAAGTGGATGTAACGCATTTTTGGCAGTTACCCCTAGGATAATGGATTTTACGTGGCAGATGGATGGAAAATGTGGCAGTATGAAGTCGCTTATCAGTCCCTTGGCCATTATCAATAATCTGCTAAGAAGCTAAAAATAACAAGGCAAAAATAAACCGAAAATGGAATATGAAATCTTAAAGTTTCACAAACTTGCCCTGCTGATACCCCTTGTCAGTATGAATAAGTATAAAATAGGTTCCACCTTCTAATCGGGAAATATCAACAACTCCATTGCCCGGTAAACTTATGCCTGAGTAAACTAACTTGCCATAAATATCATAAATGCTGAAGGCTGCATGCGATGTTACATTTAAAACAATTTTATCGGTGGCCGGTATAGGATATATTTTAGGACTAATATTTTCTGTTGTTTCTTCCATCATTTTGCATGTAGCCGAAACAGCAACAGCAACCGAAGATTTTGAACATCCGGCAGCATTTGTAACAATTACCCGATAATTACCTGTAGCATTTGCTACATAATTTTGTGCAGTAGCTGATTGTATAGTATTCAATCCCTTTTGCCATTGATAGGCATAACCACTTCCTGAATTAGCAAGCAGGTTGACACTTCCTCCGGGACAAAAAGTTGTTGGACCTTGCGGAGTAATAGATGCGGAAGGCAATCCATTAACAGTTACTTGTATTCCGTTGGGCGTAGTGCGCGAACAACCGGTTATCGAATTTGTTACGGTAACCTTATACGTTCCACCACTGTTTGCTACATAGGATGAGTTAGTTGCTGCTGCAATTATATTATTTGCTTTTTTCCACTGATAGGTTTGATTTGCAACTGATATTGCATTGAGTGTCACATTTTGCCCCTTGCAAAATGCAATTGGGCCAGCAGCTGTAATTGTTGCATTTGGCAAATTGTTTACGGTTACCGAAAGTTGCGCACTCGCACCTTCGCCATACTGATTGCTGCCGCGCACAGTTACATTGCCGCTAACTGCTGTTGAACTAATATTTACAGTAATGGTATTGGTAGCGCTAGTACCTGCAAAGCCTCCGGGCAATGACCAAACATAGCTAGTTGCATTTGTTATGGGTGTTACCATGTACGTAACTTGCTGCTGACCCTTACAAACGCTTGCAGGTCCTGTAAGTACTCCATTGCAGCCGGGTATTGCATTCTTTACAACGCGATATAGGATAAATACTACTGCCGAAATACCGGATGGATATGCATTGCTTAGTCCGCATACAGCAATACCTGAACAGTTATCATAAATTACTTTGTTCTTATATCCCCAGGTATCACCTCCATGTCCCCAATAGGTATAACCCTGCGTAGTCTCTTTGCTTATACCTAAGCCATACTGATAAAATGGACTTGTGGTAGCAACAAAATTAGTAAGCTCAGCTAGTGAATTGGCATTGAGCAACTGCCCCGAAAAGAGCGCGTTGTAAAACAAATCTACCTCCTTAGGTGTAGAAAACATTGCTCCGGCATAACCAACTGCCGTATTAAGTCCTACCCGCGAAGTATCGTGATAGTCAACTCCATTCCACCAGCGATGCGCTATTACAGGAATTTCGGGTTCTGATACATCGTAGAATGTATTTGTAAGATTTAAAGGTGTAAGTATACTATCGCGAATGAGTTTAGAAAGGTGTATGCCGGTTGCATTTTGTATAATCATACCTGCAATTACATAGTTGGTATTTGAATAACTCCATCCTGTGCCTGGCGCAAAATATGGTGCACCTACCCAACCTAGAACTTCGTGCGGAGTAAAAACCCGTGTGGGATTATTTTTAATCGTATCAAACCATGGCGAAATAAAGAAAGGATCGGCTACTCCACTTGTATGATTTAATAATTGTCTGATTGTAATGTTAGGATTGATATTACTATAAGAAGGTATCCAGGATTGTATGGGATCATTGAGGTTAACAATATTCTTCTCGGCAAGCTTGAGCATAATGGTTGAAAGATACAGTTTGCTAATGCTGGCAAGGCCAAACTTCATATTATTGGTAATGGGTTGCCCGGCATGCGATACTCCAGCTACGCCTTGCCAGGTGCCTTGCCCCGGCACATAAACTGCCGCGCTCATACCCTTAATATTATTGATTGCAGTAAAATAATGATTGAGCGAATCTTGCAGCAAAGTAGCTAGTTGCTGATTAAATGATTGGGCATTGCTATTACCCGAAATTCCAAAACCTATTATTATGACAAGGCATAATGTATTCAGTTTATTTTTCATCTCAATTGTGTTTTGATTTTATGTAAATATAACCCGTTTTGCAATACCCCAATAAAATAATTAATGACAAGTCGAATCATTCCATTGTTGATATGATGGAAATTAATTCCTCTAAAATTTATAAAACAGATAATAAATAAAAAAAAAACAAACTCAAAAAACCAATAGACCAAATTCATCGTAGGTATTCCCAAACACAGGCAAGGAGTACATTCGAACGTTCGGCTGCCATGATGTAAAAAAAACGCTCTTATTTAATAATTAAAAAAACATTCTTAAAAAAATGCAAGCTCAAACAAAAAAGTGGGCAGGGATAACCCTTGTCTTAGGTGCAGCAATTACTGCACTAATTATCGGTAGCAACGCATATCTTGACGCTTCAAGTCACCGCGAAGCGCCACTGATTGCAAACGATCCGCAGGCGGACAATACAGATTTGTATGCATTCCGCAGTCCTGACGATACCAACACGGTAACGTTAATAGCTAACTACATTCCGGCTGAATTGCCGCATGGAGGGCCAAACTATTTTACTTTTGGCGAAGACGTGCGTTATCAAATTCACATTAAGAATGATCCTAACACTCCCGGTGATGACATCATTTATCGTTTCGAATTTAAACAAGTAAACCAAGACCCTACCACATTTTTTAATATACGTCTGGGTCAGCAAAATTTAAAAAATACCTATGACTGTATACGTACTATTGATGGTGGTCAACATTGGGTAAAAATTGTAACCAACGGAGTTGTGCCACCAAACAATATTGGCCCACGAAGCATACAGAGCCCTGTAGGCTTGAATGCTCCTGATTACAACACCTTACGTATGAATGCAATTACGACTGCTACTACCGGAGAAAAAGTATTTTGCGGCCCAAGCGATGATCCATTTTTTGTAGACCTTGGAGGTGTGTTTGACCTTGGCCAAACACGTGGAAACGGTGGAGCACGCGATGGTTTAAGCTGCAAAAACACACATTCTATTTGTGTAAAAGTGCCTATTTCTACATTACAAAAAGATGGTAAAAACACTACCATGGCCGCCAACATTCTTGACCCTGATTTTGTAATTGGCGTGTATGCAACTGCCAATCGCAGAAGGGTAACTGTGCGCAGCTTAACCGGAGAAAAGCCTTTGAACAATGGTATTTGGGTACAAGTTTCAAGACTTGGTATGCCACTTACTAACGAAGTGGTTATGCCTATTGGTAAAAAAGATTACTGGAATTCGCTTAAGCCTTATAACGAAGACACTGCTCTCGAAAAGTATTTTACCAATCCTGAGTTGGCTTTGTATATGGACGATGCACTATTTGGTGGCGCTGTTCCGGCACTAAGTAATTTGCGTATTCAACGCAATTCTTTACAATCTTTTGATTTTGGTAATGGACAAAACGGACTATCAGGACTACTTGGAAATCCGGCAACAATAGGAACTGCCTTCGATCAAAATTTATTTGGCAACTACTTGCTACGTCCTGGTCAGCCACGTTCAGTTGATTTACTTCCAATATTTATGACCGGTGTGCCAAACCTAAGTCCTTATCAACTTGCAACAGGAAAAGGTGGCAATCCATTAGCCGCAGGTAAACCATTTATACATAATTTTCTTCCAACGTTTGGCGATATGTTACGCTTAAACATGGCAGTGCCTATTACGCCACGCAATCATCCAAAGTTTTCATCGCTTGGATTGGTTCAGGCTGCAGTACTTGGCTTAACTGATCCAATGTACAACGGCAATACTAATCTTGAGTGGATTCCAAACATGGATGGATTTCCAAATGGCCGCAGACTTGAAGATGATGTTACGCGAATTGAACTGCAAGCAGTTGGCGGTGTTGTACTTGCTGCAGTAGGATTATGGTACGATGATTATACAGCAGGTGGTCCTAATCCTGTTACTCAAGACTTAGTTGATGTATTAACTTATACTACCGGTGTTGAGTCGAACGATCGCAAATTCAAAATGTCGTTCCCTTATCTTGCTAATCCATTTAGTGGCTTTGGCGAATGCGGTGGTGCATTGGCTATGAGTAGTAACCGTTTGTATCCAGGCATGGACAATAATATGAAACTTACTTCTCCCGAAGTATTCATGGATGTATATCCTAACCCTGCCAAGAACATTACCAATATTAAATACCGCGTTAAAACAAGAACGCAGGTATCCTTGCGCATTACCGATGGTGCCGGCAATTTGATTGCTACACCATTCACCGGCAAATCAGCTGAGGCAGGCACGCACGAGTTTGTTTACAATACTTCTAACCTGAAACCAGGAACCTATTTTGCATTGCTAAACAACTATGATGAGTTGGTTCAATCCATCAAATTCACTGTAATAAAATAAAGGGGTATTTTATAGTCTGGCAGTCGTGCGCTTGCGCACGGCTGCTTTATTAAAAACAAAAAAATAATTAACCAGATGAATCAACTAAGAGTACTAATTGCCTGTGGTCTGTTGCTCCTAAACAGTTTGGTGTATGGACAAAGTATAAACTTAACCATTCAAAATGAAAAGCAGCAACCGATAGAAGGAGCTACCATCATGATAGAAAATGTGTTGTATGGCACCACCAACCCAAACGGAACCATAGCGCTTGATTATGCAGGCAACTATCCGGTAACGTTAAATATTTTTAAGCAAGGCTATATGCCTAAAACCACTCAGCTAAATGCAATAAGCAGCATGCCTGTTTCTTTAACTTTAATTAAAAGCAAAGTCAGCATTAAAGAAATTACAGTAACAGGAATTGGTACTAGCACTAATGGTAACTCCAGCATTCAACATGTTGATAAATTGGTGCGTCCGGTAAACTCATCGCAAGATTTGTTGCAATTAGTACCCGGGCTATTTATAGCGCAACATGCAGGTGGTGGCAAAGCTGAGCAAATATTTATTCGCGGCTTTGATTGTGATCATGGAACAGATTTTAATATTTCGGTTGATGGCCTGCCAGTTAATATGGTGTCGCATGCACACGGACAAGGTTATGCCGACTTTCATTTTGTTATACCTGAAACAATAGACAAATTAAATGTTTATAAAGGCCCATACAATGCACGCTTTGGCGATTTCAGCACCTCCGGCACAGGAGAGTTTATTACAAAAAACAGCATTGACCAGAACGAAGTGAAACTGGAAGGTGGCATGTTTGATACCTATAGAGCATTGGCCATGATAGATGTACTTGGCAAAAAAAGTTTATTCAGTAAAGAAAAAGAAAATCTATATGTAACAGGAGAATACGTTTACACTAACTCCTATTTTCAAAGTAAACAAGATTTTAATCGTTACAATTTGTTTGGAAAGTATACAGGCATGTTGACAAGCAACACACAATTACAACTAAGCATTTCCACTTTCAAAGCCAACTGGTATGCCAGTGGGCAAATACCTCAACGCGCTATCGAACAAAATTTGATAACCCGTTATGGAAGCATAGATGATACCGAAGGCGGAACAACTTCTCGTAGCAACGCCACGTTATCTCTTAAGCGTTACACAAAAAACAATGCAATCATTAATCATCAATTATACTATGTAAAATATGATTTCAATTTATATAGCAATTTTACCTTTTACTCTCGCGATAGCATCCATGGAGATGGTATACAGCAAACCGACAACCGTCATATAGGAGGCTATGTTGGTACTTATAATAAAACTTTCAAATTGCTTAACACGCGAATAGATCTTACATCAGGCATCAACTCGCGAAATGACATGACCAACCTGGTACTTGCAAATCAAAGCAAACGCACAACACTTGATACAGTTGTTAGTGGCAAGATAACTCAACATAACCTGGCTGGCTATACGGATGCAGCAATTCATCTAACAGATAAATTTACCATCAACACGGGACTACGTGTTGACTATTTTATTTTCAACTTTAAAGAAAAAAATGAAAGTGCTCTAAGTGGAAATAAATCGTTGCATCGGTTTAGCCCTAAACTTAACTTTAGCTACCTATTGCCTCGCAATGCGTTGCTTTTTTGGAAAAATGGAATTGGCTTTCATAGTAATGATGCGCGGTCTATCGTAATTAATAGAACAAACAATAGTCTGCCTCGTGCCTATGGCAGCGAAGTTGGTAGTGAATTCAAAATAGGCAAAAACATTTTATTGCATACCGCAGTGTGGGCCTTATACCTGGAAAGCGAATTGGTATATGTAGGAGATGAAGGTGTTGTTGAAACCAGTTCGCCCACAATGCGCACCGGCATAGACCTTAGTATACGCGCACAACTAAATAAAAATCTTGTTGCAGACATGGATATCAACTACAACCATGCCCTACTAACGGATGCACCAAAGGGAGAAAACTTTATTCCACTTGCTCCTGCATTTACGAGTACCGGTGGCCTTACCTACAGCCGCAATTCTGGCTGGTATGGCTCATTGCGTTACAAACATATACGCAGCCGCGCTGCCAACGAAGACTATTCAATAACAGCCCATGGATTCTTTCTGGTAGATGCACTAGTTGGATATAAATTCAATAAATTCGAATTGGGCAGCTCTATAGAAAATGTGCTGAATACGAAATGGAATCAGGCACAATTTGAAACCGAAAGCAGAATGAAGCATGAACAGGAAGCGGTAAACGAACTTCACTTTACTCCTGGCACGCCATTTTTTGCAAAGGCCTTTATTAAACTAAATTTCTAATTATTTTAAAAATGAAAAATCGTAAAACGTATATCGTGTTTGTTATCTTCTTTCTTGCACTTAGTTCACTTTTACATTTCAGGAAAGAAGCCACACCTGACTTCACCTTTGTAGAGCGCATAGAAGGCAGCAATACATCATCCGAATGGCAAAATGCAAAAGTAACCATACAAGGCATGCTTACCGAATTGCAAAAAAAATCCGGACAACCAAAAACAAAATTAAAACTTGCGCTGGCATATATCAATGAATCACGCATAACCGGTAAACATGCCTACTACGATGCTGCCGCATTATCACTGCTGCACAGGATTCCTCAAGCCGACAAAAATTATTTTGATGTGAAATGTGCAATTGCGACCATTCAGCTTTCGCAACATCACTTTAGCGAGGCCTTGCAAACTGGAAATTTGCTTATACAACAAAACCCACACAGCGCCTTTGCGTTTGGAGTACTTACCGATGCACACCTGGAGTCGGGCAACTATGAAGCAGCTATTAAAGCTGCCGATCAGATGGTGGCGCTACGCCCCGATATTCGCTCGTATGCACGCGTAGCTTATTTGCGTGAGGTAACCGGTGACATACTGGGTGCCATCGAAATAATGAAAATGGCGGTAGCAGCCGGCATTCCCGGATTAGAACAAACCGAATGGTGCCGATATCAGTTAGGAAAATTATTTGAAAGTGTTGGTGATATAGAATCGGCAAACGATATTTATGTGCAATCTCTTCAGATAAGAAAAAATTATCCTTATGCACTTGCAGGACTTGCTAGTATAGCTACACATAAACAAAACTATAGCGATGCCATCAGATTATACACACAGGCAAAATCATTTACTGATGATTACTCATTTACCGAAAATCTGTATGAACTATACACACTTGCTAAGCAACCAACCAATGCAGCGCAAGCACAAGTCGAGTGCCTAAAAATGCTAGGCGCTAACAGTGGTGATGAAAGTGAAAATTTCATGGTCATTATGCTGATAAAGAATTGGCTGAGTTTTATTGCAAGCTAAACAACTATGATGCTGCCTTAAAACATGCACTCATCGAAAGCAATAGAAGACCAGACAACATTGAAATAAACAGGGTTTTGGCGTGGATATATTTTAAAAAGAATGCGCTAAATTTGGCTGATGCGTATATAAATAAGGCACTAGTTACCAATTGCAAAAATCCGAATTTACTGTTACAAGCATCGCTTATAAAAAAAGCTGTAGGTAAACATGAGGCAGCAAAAATTCACTACGCAGCTGTAGCACTTAATTCCTCCATCATTCAACCAGAACTATTAATGGAAACACAATTGGCATTCAATAATACATTAGCACAAAAATAAAAGTCGATGAAAAAACTTTTTATACTTCTGTTGTTAGTCTCATTCGCTTCGGTTACTATGGCACATTCCATTAATTATGAACTGCAAGATGCTGCTAATGGGGAAATTGTGTGGTACTATCTTCAACTTGGATTTACACACATACTTCCTTTTGGCTTTGATCACTTGTTGTTTATTCTGGCGCTGTTCATTGTAAAACCTAACTTAAAAACAATTTTGCTTCAAGCGACTGTTTTTACGGTGGCGCATAGCATCACACTCATATTATCGATGCTTGAGATGATAGATCCTCCAACTCCACAAATCGAATTATTAATTGCTTTGTCTATCGTGTTTATTGGCATAGAAAATATTTTGCTCAAAGAAATTAAATGGTGGCGCTATCTAATAATATCCATGTTTGGCTTGATACATGGGTGCGGCTTTGCAAGCGCAATCAGCGAAATAGGATTGCCTCCTCAAGATAAGTTTTTCTCTTTGCTTTCTTTTAACCTTGGTGTAGAGTTGGGACAGGCTGCATTTATTTTACTCATCTATTTAATAGCAATACATTGGTTAAAAAATAAAACATGGTTCAACAAAGGTGTAACGGTACCTATATCTTTTGGTATATCTGCAATAGCAGTTTATTGGGTAATAGAAAGAGCCCTATTAATTTAGAACGTATAAAATTAATCAACACAAATTAATCTATATTTGCGAACTCGCAATTTTGATTTTAACACTTGGCATCTACCCCACATACCATAAACGAAGCACAGCTTGTGTTGCAATTGCAACACAAGAATAGCGATGCGTTCAATACCTTGTACGAAAATTACTCGGCTGCGTTATATGGAGTTGTGCTTAAGATTGTAAAAAACGATGTTACCCTTGCAGAGGATATAACGCAAGATGCATTTATTAAAATATGGTCCAATGTAGCATCTTACGACAAAAATAAAGGCACCTTATTTACGTGGATGCTTAATATTGTCCGCAACACAGCAATTGACCGGCTGCGCAGCATCAATCGCAAATACACCGAAAGTATTGATGAGCATGAGTACCTTGCCAATTCGGTTGCAAGCGAAAATATTAAGACTGATAATATTGGTGTGGGTGCTGTTGTAAAAAAATTAAAACCCGAACTTAGCACGGTAATTAACCTTGCTTATTTTGGAGGTTACACACAAGAAGAAATCTCAAAGGAATTAAACATTCCGATAGGAACAATAAAAACAAGAACGCGAAACGCATTAATCGAATTAAGAAAAATATTCAGTTAGTGGATCCAAAAGAATACATACAATCAGGCCTACTAGAACAATACGTTCTTGGTGGATGCAGCTTAGAGCAAATGCAGGAAGTAGAATGCATGGCGCGTGTGTTTCCTGAAGTGAAGGCAGAAATAGCCGCTTTAGAAACAGCCATGCACAACTATGTGAATGCTCATGCACAGCCCGCACCTGCGCACCTGAAAGAAAAAATACTTGCCCACCTGAATAATACGGCATCGCCTGTTGAACAGAAACCCGAAGGCAAGACGATTGCATTTAAACCAACTAAGACACAAACATGGCTGTATACTGCGGCCGCTTGTATTGCTACATTAGTTGTTACTTATTTTATTTTCGGAAATGCAAGAACTGAAAGAGACCGCCTTACCAATGTGGTTGAAATCATGAAAGCCGAAGGTGAGGAACAAAAATTATTACTTGAAGATGCGCAAAATATGATGGCTATAATGAGTGATAGCAATACCACCAAAGTAACCATGAAAGGCCAACAAATATCGCCACAATCTTATACGACCGTGTATTGGCATCGTAAGTCAAACAAGGTATATCTTACTACTAACAACCTTCCCAAACCTGCAGCAGGCAAGCAATACCAGCTATGGGCCATTGCAGATGGCGCACCTGTTGACCTTGGGGTATTTAATGTAAACGAAGATACGGCCATTAATTTGCAAGGTATGAAGGCAATAACTAATGCACAAGCCTTTGCGATTACATTAGAAAAAGAAGGAGGCAGCCCCTCGCCTACTTTGGAAATGATGTATGTGATGGGAGTGTTATAATAATCCCACTGCTGTTTATATTAATTCATAACACATACCCGAGACAAGGTAAATCTTAATGATATTTACTTTTATGAAAACACACTTCTGCCACGACTATTTTCTTATAGAAAGTTTTACCGGCAACGAATTAGTTGAAACTTACAATGGCAACTATCATCTATACAAATGAAGATAAACGTATATTGGTATGGTGATGTTGATTGCTTGTGGAAAGAGCGCTATTAAATTCACCACCCTTACTTTTTAAAATTGCCCTTCGTACAATTTACAATTAATCCACTCGCTATCAAGTTCGGCATTGTATTTTTTATAGAAATTAATGGCAGGTTCGTTCCAGTCTAATACTTGCCAGTGCACCTGCTTAGCTCCAATATCACGTGCAAAATTAAATACCTCTTGAAGCAACTTTGCTCCAATTTGTTTTCCGCGCATGTGCTCGGTTACCACAATATCGTCCAGGTATACTCCCCTGCCCTTCCAGGTGGAATATTTAATAAAATAAATGCTAATGCCAACTATCTCACCTTGAAGCTCGGCTACATGCATATAAAAAACAGGCTGTGGGCCAAACCCATCCTGCTCCATATCTTGAATGTTGTTAGTTACTGCCTTGGGTTGCTTTTCGTAAACTGCTAATTCTTTAATCAGTTTTAATGCACCTGCGCAATCCGCTTTTACAGCCTTTCGAATAATTATTTCGTTCATATCTAATTTTTGCTGCGATATTACTGCATAAATTAATTAGTTATAATTGTCCAACAAAAAACTGAATGTCTGTAAATTCAACATTGCCTCTTAACGATAAAAAACAAATACGCGCATGGTGCATGTACGATTGGGCAAACAGTGTGTATTCGTTAAGCATTACCACTGCCATATTTCCAATCTACTACAATGCAATTACCAGCAAAGGTGATGGCTTTATAAATTTATTTGGCTATGATTTTAAAAATACTGCCTTGTATTCACTTACCTTATCATTCTCTTTTTTGATTGTAGTTTTTCTTTCGCCCCTGCTATCGGGCATTGCAGACAGTCGTGGTAATAAGAAAATGTTTATGCGTTTTTTTTGCTACCTCGGATCATTTGCCTGTATGATGTTGGCCTTGTTTAATGATGAAAAAAATGTTTGGATTGGAATACTTGGATTAATGCTGGCAAATGTGGGGTTTGCCGGTAGCCTTGTTTTCTATAACGCCTTTCTTCCAGAAATTGCAACTCCCGACCAACAAGATAAAGTAAGGGCGCGCGGTTTTACACTTGGCTACATTGGCAGTGTTTTACTGCTCATAGTAAACCTTGCCCTTATTATGGCTTTTCCCGATGATTCGTGGCCTCCACGAATTTCATTTCTCATGGTAGGTGTGTGGTGGTTAGGTTTTGGAACCTATACTTTTAATAACCTCAAAGAAAACAACGCTACTACTGCACCTAAAGAAGGAGTGCTTTTGAAGGGCTATCGCGAAATAGCAAAAGTTTTTATTGAACTTAAATCACAACGGCCATTATCCATTTTTCTTCTGTCCTTTTTTATTTATAATATGGCTGTACAAACCGTTATGCTGGTAGCATCACTTTTTGGGAAAGCTGAAATTAAAGGTGTTGATGGCAAACCAATGGAAGATAGTCTGTTGATTGTAACCATTCTCGTTATTCAATTAGTAGCTGTGGCCGGTGCTTATTTATTTTCATTTCTGAGTAAGCAGTTTGGCAACCTGCAGGCATTACTTATTAGCCTGTTAATATGGATTTTGATTTGTGTGCTTGCGTACTTTACCTATTACTCACTTCAGTTTGTCATGCTAGGTATGGTAGTAGGTTTGGTTATGGGTGGTGTACAATCATTGTCGCGCAGCACCTATAGCAAGATGTTGCCGCATCATAACGACAATGCGAGTTACTTTAGCTTTTATGATGTATGCTTAAACTTAGGAACTGTTTGTGGCACATTCCTGTTTGGTTGGCTCGATCAACTTACAGGCAGTATGCGAATCAGTATCATTGCATTATCATTCATGTTTGTAATAGGCATTGTAGTATTAGTAATTTTGCACCAGATGATAGCCTCACAGCCTCAAAAATTTAAAGATATTTTAGCCAGAAAATAACCATGTTGCTCGATTTATTTGTCCCTTGTTATATTGATCATTTCTATCCTGATATTGCAATAAAGACTACCAAATTGCTGGAGCAACTTGGGCATACTGTTAATTATAATTCGGGCATTACTTGTTGTGGAAGACCTGCCATGGTGCATGGCCATAATGATTTATGTAAAGAAGCCGGTGAAAAAATAATAAAAGAACTAAGTACCGACCGCCCGATAATTTGCCCTGATAGTTACTGTGCGGCAATGCTAAGAGTAGAATACAAAAAAACATTTCACAACTCTACCTTTCACAACGAGTATAATGCGCTTCAAAAAAAAGTTTTCGAGCTTGGAGAGTTTATTGTGTTAGAACAAAAAAATGTGATACTCGAATCAAAAATACTCGGCAATATTGTTTACTATGAAAGTTGCCACATGCGCAATGATATAGGCAGTGCTAATGCTGCCAAAATTTTGCTGGCTAACAACCCACAGATTAAGCTGATTGAAATACCCGGAGAAGCGCATGAGTGCTGTGGTTGTCATGGAGCAATCCCTTTAAATTTCCCAAACCTATCCGCTGCTATGGCGCAGGGATTTATTGCCAAGTTGCAAGACCTCGAAGTAGATTATGTAGTAAGCAGCGATATGTTGTGCCTGCATCAGCTAAAAACATATTATACAAAAGGCAATGCACAATTTGTGCATTGGATAGAAGCATTTATTTAAAAAAATGGATAAGCAGGAATATACCATTCGGTTAATTACCGCTGATGATAACACTGCGCTTGCATCTATCATACGTGCTGTAATGGAAGAGTTTGATGTAGCCCGGTCGGGCACAATTTATTATGATCCAACATTAGATGCCATGTATGAGCAGTACCAACAACCCGGAGCAATTTATTATATAGTAGAAACCGTAGGCGCAGTGGCAGGAGGCTGCGGTATCAACCAATTACCAGGTGCTGATGCAACTATCTATTGCGAATTGCAACGAATGTTTCTGGCACCACATGCACGAAAAAAAGGAATTGCACAACACTTAATGGAAAAATGCCTTGATGATGCCAAGCGGTTTGGCTACCAATTTTGCTATCTCGAAACTATTAAAGAATTTGAAACTGCCATACGCCTTTACAAGAAAAACGGTTTTGAATATTACTATCATACTCTTGGAAATACAGGACACCACTCCTGCGAAATTAAAATGATAAAACCGCTTTGAGCGCTATTGTAACATAACCCCGCGTTTATTTATTATAGGAATGGTAATCATGAAATCTTTGCGAATGGCATCTGGCACAAAAACATATCGCTTCTCATAAATTTTTTTATTCTCGTAAAAGCTTACCCAATACTCGTTGCTAAGCTTGAGTACATCTTCCATAATGGGTTCTATTAGCTTAAATGATTGCGCCTCCATTTCATCAAGAAAATGTCTTAAAACGGATGTGCGTCTCATTTCACCACCCAGCTCTCCAAATCCGGAAGATGAAACTAATACTCCTTCTATTGAGTTGTTCTTTAAATTTATTAAGTATATATGCCACTCATCCTCCTGATTTTCGGTTTGCTCCAAAACAGCTGCTATGGCAATATCCTTTACTTCACTCTTACTTTCCCAAATATCCTTTAACATAAATTATTACAACTATTCGTTTTGCAAATCTGTTAAACTTTAATTGAACTTACAAAATAAATACCATTGCTTAAATTAATAAACTCTAATTCTGCCTTTATATTAAACATTCATTTTTGCAACATAATTAAACTAGCTGCATTGAAAATTATCAGTATGCTACCCACTATCAATCTTCTGCTAATGCATTTGCATGCGCATGTGTATTGTTGATGCGGTGATGTAAATTCAGAAGCGTCAAGTTAAATATCAATGCAAACAGACCGGCACCGGCAGCAGTTTCGAGCATGGACTCTACAGCAAAATTAAGTATGAATAAAAGACAAATAAAAACATGTTCCCAATAAAGTCTTCTTAATGAAATAAATAAAGGATAAAGCAGATAAAACAAAAAAGGCAAAATACAAACAAGGCCACCAGCCACCATAAATTCGAAATACTGACTATGAACATTCAACTGATTTTTGACAGCATGCGTAATATTTCGTTGGGTGTACATTTGCATCATCACATCTGTGGCATCACCGGTGCCACTACCGGCAATAACATGCTCCTTCATATAAGGTACTACGCTGCGCCAAATTAAAATTCGTAATTCATTACTATCTTCCGATTGCGGATTAAGCTCCTTTTCGGTAAGTGCTTTGATCATACTTCCAATGCGGTTATACTTGGCCTCGAGCCCACCCAAAACTAATACAACTGCTGCAGTAATAAAAAAGGCTATTCTAAATTTTTGCTTATCCGGTTTCTTCAATAAACTAATTGCAAGATAGCCCCCAAGTATGAGCAACATTACAATGATACCGGCCTTTGCATCGAGACGCAATTGAAAAAGAATCAAGAAAATCAAGGTCGCATAATACCACACACGTCTTTTAAAAAAACGCATATGATGCTGTAAAATTAATATGATTGCAGCATTAATAGCTAAAGCAAGATAGGAAGGATGAATAAATTTTGACAAATATTGATAATGAAAAGTATTGTACCCGGTTTGAATTTTCTCAACCAATGCAAGAACTATACAGGCAAGGCAATTGATAATAGTAACTATGACTATATACATTCGTACGTTTGTGATCGATTGCAAAATAATATTGCAGTTTAAAAATATGATAAAAGGCAAGAGAATGATTGGTAGCCTTTTTTCAATATCGAACCAGCCGGCAGGCATGTTATCTGTATAAAGCATACCTATTAACCAAGTAGCGAGTAAAACTATTGGCAGCCACAATGCAAAGATCCACGACTTTGCAAATGCATCTTTACGCAAAGAAAAAATACTTAAAGCAAGGCACGTAATAATGGGGTAACCTATCAACTTGGGATAGCATAATAAGGTTGCATATATTGCAACCAAACAATAGATAATAAAAACCGGTATTAGATCCTTATACTTCATTCGTCTACTTATCGCGACAATTTTTGATCAATGTTTATTTTTTTAGAAAGAACTATAAAATCGAAAATGCCTTTTAAATAACCTAATCCATATGCAGCATGTAAAATCCAGATGGCATAAGCTACACGCAAGGCCTTGGTTATTCTTTTCGTTTTGTAAAAGGAGAAAGAAATAACAATAATGAGATAAATGGCAACCGATAAGAAATACAAGTTGCGCAAAGAATGAAAAAGCAAAGCAAACAGTAAACCCAAAAACAGATACATGATTAATGCTGCTGGTGCAAGTTGACGGTAAGTAGTAATGTGACGGTGCTTTTTATTTACATACACTTTAAAATATCCATACTGAAAATATTGCCTCCACAAATTATAAAAGGTCCCACGCACCTGGTATGTCGAGTAAGTGTCGGCAGTTACCAATATTTTATATCCCTTGCGCGTAAGACGGAAGTTAAACTCATCATCCTGATTTCGTGTAAGTTCCTCATCAAACATTCCTACTTCTTCAAAAATGGTTTTGTCATACACCGGCACAGCAGCAGTGTCGGTAAAAGCATCCTGCTCAATTGCACGGAAATTGCCAAAGCCAACACCAATGGGGCTCGACATAGCAATGGCAATACACTTACCGGTTTCATTCCCATACGTGCTGTGCATTACACCTCCTACACATTTAATACGTTTATCAGCTTCAAGTTTTGCAATGCATGCCTGCATATAGTTTGGTTGCAACACATTTCGCGCTCCGGTAATAAGCACATACTTACCCCGCGATCTTATTATTCCAATATTAAAAGCATACGGTGTTAGTTGCATCGTGTTGTCTAACAATTCCACATTGGGAAATAGCTTGCACAAATCAGCAACTACTTCTCGTGTGCCATCGTCACTCATGCCATCAACCACCAGAATTTCAAATTGATCCGTTGGCAAAGTTGACTGTACCAGCGAGTTTACACAATTAGAAATGTGCAACTTCTCGTTTCTGCAAGGTATAATTACCGATATTAATATCATTCGTTTACAGTACCAACTTTAGAACAGCAAGCAAGACAAATAGCGGGCAACAAGATAGCTTCAAAAAGTAATGCTTTGTATACCTCGGGACCGCATCGGACCATATTGGGTATGTACGCAACCAGCGAACATGTTACAGTGGCTTGTAAAATAATCATCAATTTGAAAGATCCTTTGTACAATAAAAAAATCCGTTGCGTCCAACCAATGAATAGCCCCCATATAAGAGCGCCAAACAATGCGCCAGCCACGCCAAAATTGAGATACCAACCGGCAGGTTGACTTATAGTAAAACCCTGACTTCCATAATAATTAAAAATACGGCTATACACCGTATAGCTGTCAGGAGGCCTATTTCCGGAGATGGCTGCGGGAATTAGTGAGTGTACTAAATAGACAAAACTCTGACCACCAGTAAATGGCAAGTCATATTGAATAATGCAATACAAACTCATATGCGGCACGAACATTTCGTTGCTGAAGGCTGTACCTAAAAGAGATTGAATTAAAGTTGGCGTTTGTACAGGAGCCGCAATTTCAGTAGAAGCACTTAGCAGCAAATTCATTATAGGCAGGCCTCGGGTATGTTCTATTGCCCAAACAGGTGTTACAAATAAAACCGCTATTAGTGCCAGTTTGTAATAGCTGATCTTAGTTGTATTGAGCAAATAAAAGCACAAAGCAAATAACCCTGAAAAAATTAGAACGTGTCGCGAACCTATTAATAATGCAATAGACGTAACCAGCACATACACGCAAATGACTACGGCTATTGCCAGGTAGCTTTTCTTCATTTGTAGCGCAGGAGTAGCAGCATCGGAAACAATAAAAAGTGTAAGTGTGATAAATGAAATAAAAACAGACAATTGCTTGCACACCTGTGCAAGCGAATCGAAACGTGAATGATGTGAAGCAAGATATAAATAAAACGACTGCCTTTGATAAAACGACTCTTTAAGTGAAGGCCATAACAACAGTAGCGCATACATCATTAGCACCAACGATATGCTACACATACTTTTCCAGTTAAAATGCAAGGATACTTTTGGTTTGCTTGATGCAGGCCAATATCGCCATACCAGAAGCTGAATAATAAGAATGAAGGCGGCATATATGGTTATGGTTAACAAATAAGCATTATTGAGTCTCACCGGCAACAGCTTTTGAAAATAATCGTAGTAATGCACACCTATGGCACTTGTGCTGTTGTTGGTAAGCTGATCTATAATTATAAAGAATCCACCTGCAAAAAGCCAATACACTAAAATTATAGTTGGCAAAAGTGCAACAACTGACTTATGCCTGGTCCACGTGCGCCACAGCATGAACATCATCATGACAGAATAGATAATATATCCTATTAGGTGGAGCACTATTTTAAGATTGGTACAAATAAATTAATTTTTGCAACAAGGTATGGCTATCAAGCTGCAAACTTGTAACAACCTCTCTCCCATTTGAACGCTGATTTTTGTTTACAACTTGTATTATCCCTGAAGCTATGTCCTCAGCTTGCTGCTTGCACATTGCAACGGGGTTTGTTGCTTTTATATTTTCAAATATATCTCCTGCATCAGACGATACTACAGGCAAATTACAAGCCATCGCCTCCTTAATCATTGTTGGGCTGCCTTCGCTATCGCTGCACATAAGTAAGCAGTTGCTTGCATTGTACATAAGTAGCAACTTTTCATACTCCACCTTTCCATCCAGCACATGCAATTGTAAATCGGGCATTTGTTGCTGCACCAGTGCTGTTGCCTGTTGCGCAATGTCAATACGCTTTACAGCTGCATTATTATAATTGAATAAAATAATTTTTGCATCAATGGTCCATCTGAGTTGGTTTCGCGCTTCTTGCATGGGTATTGGATAATATTGCTCCAAATCTACTCCCATAGGAATGATACTGCATTTACTCCTGGCAAAAATTAATTTTTGCCTTAACTTTTTACTCACACATATAACCTTGTAAGCCTGAATGGAAGCAAGTTGCGAAAATAGTTTTGCAACAACCTCCTTTAGCCATGGTTCGCTACGTAACATGTTCAGGTCACTGCCCTGATACGTAATAATTGTCCGCTTAAACCGGCACAGGGCCACCACCATAGCTGTAAATGTGCCATAATGCGCATGAACTACATCGGGGTTGTGCTGCTTGATTTGTGCTTTTACTAGCTTTGTTTGCCTAACTAAATCCATAATACCTCCACGCTCTTGCAAATAAAATACAACCACCTTATGCCCAGCCTCTTCCAACTGCCTGGCCTGACGTTTACTAAAAATCATTGAGTTGCCCTCAGGACTACCCGGTATTACAAATAATATGGTTAGCATTTCATTATTGGGGGAATTGGAACTTGATGCAAATATGTAATATAAAAACAAATCAAGGGAAAGTGATTTTATATTTTTAGTATTGCCAAAAAAAAAGCAGGAATGATTGCATTTGCTCCTCCCTATATTGACGATAAAATTATAAACGAAGTGGTAGCTACCCTCAAGTCAGGATGGATAACTACAGGGCCTCGCACCAAACTTTTCGAAAAAAAAATTGCTGAATACTGTCATGCACCCAATGTCCTTTGCCTTAATAGTGCTACCGCAGGTCTTGAAATAATATTGCGTTGGTTTGGCGTGGGGCCGGGTGATGAAGTCATATTGCCTGCCTACACGTATAGTGCCACCGCTAACGTAGTTATGCACTGCGGTGCAACACCTGTGCTGGTGGATATTAATGAGGATGATTTCTGCATTTCGCCCGAAAAAATAAAGGCGGCCATTACCGAAAAAACCAAGGTGATAATGCCGGTAGATTTTGCGGGGTTGCCTTGCGACTATGATGAAATTCATTCCATTGTTAACGATAACGATATACGTTCATTATTTAAGGCAACTACCGAAGCACAGCAGCAACTTGCCAGGATTCTTATTTTATCGGATGCGGCACACTCATTTGGCGCAACCTATAAAGGTAAACGTGCAGGTATACTTACCGATATTTCAGTATTTTCTTTTCATGCAGTAAAAAATCTTACTACTGCCGAAGGTGGTGCCATTGTGCTTAACCTGCCTGCCCCCTTCGATAATGAAGCCATCTACCGATACCTCTGCATATTTACTTTACATGGTCAAAACAAGGATGCCCTTGCCAAGATGCAAAAAGGGAATTGGCGTTATGATATTATTGAGGCCGGCTATAAATGTAACATGACAGATTTGTCAGCAGCCATTGGTTTAATAGAACTTGAACGCTACGATAGCATGCTACTTGTTAGACGAAAGGAAATTTGCATGGCATACCAGAACTTTTTTATTAATAAGAAAGAATACACCGTGCCAGTGTTGGCAGATGATAACCGCGAAACATCTTATCACTTATACACACTTCGAATAAATAATTGTACTGAGGCGCAGCGCGATGCCGTTATGCAGCAAATATTTGATGCAGACGTTTCGGTGAATGTGCATTTTATTCCTTTGCCACTTCTTTCGTTCTATAAAAATGCCGGCTACCAAATGACTGACTACCCGATAAGTTACGCTAACTTCAGTTACGAAATTTCGTTGCCAGTGCATCTTCACCTAAGCGAAGCAGATATAGTTACCGTGACACAAGCTGTGGATAATGCAGTTAAAAAAATAATCCTATGAAATTAGAAATTAACAAAGACAAAAGTCGGCTAAACGTGAACCTGATACATGATTACCTCTGTAATCATAGTTATTGGGCAAAAGGAGTTACTAAAAATATAGTTGAACGCTCTATACAAAACTCGGAGTGTTATGGAGCCTTTCTCGATGGTGAGCAAATAGGATTTGGCCGCACAATAACTGATAGCGCAACATTTGCCTACTTGTGTGATGTGTTTATTTTACCACCTCACAGTGGCAAGGGTTATGGTAAGTTACTTGTGGAATATATTTTAGATGATGAGATACATACAACTATTCGTAAAATGTTGCTTAGAAGCAGCACTGCCAAAGAACTTTACCGCAAGTACGGCTTTACCGAACTTGAAAAACCAGAGATTATGATGGAAAGGAAATTTGCAGAATGAATTGTTATAAACACCAACACGTATTAAGTTTTTAATACGTGCAGCGTAGATAAACGACTAGTAAAACACGTTCTAATTGAAAACTTTAGTTGGAGCTACTTAAATTTTAAAAAGCCTTTCACTTATTATCAAAAAACTTTTTGCTTATAGCTTGCTAGCAGTGATTTGCTTTTGCACAGTTTAAACTTTTTCGATTTCCTTATAAAGAAGAAGGTACCCTAAGTAGCGTGCCTTCTTAATTATTATTTGTTTAGCCGATATACTCTAAACAGGCAGATTGAGAAATTACCTTAACCACAATATGACTGCACCGGTTATTATCATATTCACTATTGCAAGCGGAATCATAACCTTCCAGCCAAGGTGCATCAACTGATCATAACGGAAACGAGGGATAGTCCATCGTATCCACATAAAGAAGAATATGAAGAAAACTATTTTACCAAAGAAAATTAAAGTGCCTAAAATGGTCATTAAGTTATGCGATAAATTAAGCATGTCTAATCCCGGAAAATTGTACCCGCCAAAATAAAGCGATGAGATAATTGCTGAAGAGATAAACATGTTGATATATTCGGCAAAAAGGTAGAAGCCCAATTTCATACTTGAATACTCGGTATGATAGCCTCCAACCAGTTCGCTTTCACATTCAGGTAAATCGAAAGGTGTGCGGTTGCATTCAGCAAATGCGCAAACAATAAATATTAAAAAACCAAGGGGTTGATAAATCACGTTCCAATGCCAACCACTTTGTTGTTGTACAATTTTACTTAAACTAAGTTCACCTGTAAGCATAACCAACGCAACAATGCTCATACCCATGGCCAACTCATAGCTAATCATTTGCGATGAAGCCCGCAGCGCACCCATCAGTGCATATTTATTATTGCTGGCCCATCCTCCTATCATTACACCATATACACCTATAGAAACTACCGCAAAAGCATAGAGTATACCGATATTTATATCGGTAACTTGAAGTGGAAACTCGCGTCCGCCAATTTGCAATGTTCCTCCCCATGGAATTACTACCCCGGTCATACAGGCTGTAAGCATGGCTAAAGCCGGACCAAGAATAAAAAGAAACTTGTCGGCATGTGCAGGGATGATTTCTTCTTTCATTATCATCTTTACACCATCGGCAAGTGGTTGTAAAAGGCCAAACGGCCCCGCGCGATTTGGCCCTAATCTGTCTTGTAAAAAGGCAGCAATCTTGCGCTCACCGTAGGTTGAGTATGCTGCTATGCCTAGCGCTACAGCAAACACCCCTACTACCAGCAAAAATTTTATGAGTAATTCTATTTCCATATTTCTATGTTCTTTTTTATAATTTGTTTGAAGCCAGGAACACCTGACAAGCACTTATTTTGAAACACCGTTTAGAACATTATTAGTTCGTTCCAACTATTGCACGCTGTATCATGTATAATTAATTAAGCATCCAACTCTCCGGCTATAACATTCATGCTGCTCATAGTAAGAATGGCATCGCTTAACATACCACCCTTTATCATTTCGGGATAAGCCTGATAATAAATAAAACAAGGCCTGCGAATATGAAGCCTATACGGTGTGCGGCCACCATCGCTTACAAGATAATATCCTAACTCACCATTACCACCTTCTACGGCATGATACACTTCTCCTTTGGGAATTTCTGTTTCTCCCATCACAATTTTGAAATGGTAGATAAGGGCTTCCATTTTGGAATACACATCTTCTTTTGGTGGTAAATAAAACTCTGGTACTTCTGCATGATAAGTACTTTTATCGGCAAGGGTGGTAAGTTTTTGCATAGCCTGTTTGATGATGCTCATGCTCTCCCACATTTCCTGCTCTCGAACCCTAAATCGATCGTAAGTATCGCCATTTGTTCCTATAGGAATGATAAAGTCAAAATCTTCATAACTTGAGTACGGATTCATAACACGTACGTCATAATCGATGCCCGCAGCGCGCAAATTAGGTCCTGTAAAACTGTATGCCAAAGCATTCTCTGCGGTGATGGGTCCACAATTAATGGTGCGGTCCATAAATATACGATTGCGTTCAACCAAATTTTCAAACTCTTTTAACCCGGCTGGTAATTCCTTTAATAATGCTTCAATTTTTTCCCAGGCCTTTTGCGGAAATTCGCGCTCAAATCCACCTATGCGTCCAATGTTGGTTGTTAGGCGCGCGCCACATATCTCTTCATAAATTTCATAAATTTTTTCGCGGTACTGAAATACATACAAGAAGCCGGTCATGGCACCACTGTCAACCGCAATTACCGAATTGCAAATAATATGATCGGCAATGCGTGCCAACTCCATTATAATTACACGCAGGTATTGAACCCTTTTCGGAATTTCAATTCGTGCAAGTTTTTCTACCGTCATATGCCAACCAATGTTATTAATGGGCGATGAGCAGTAATTTAAACGATCGGTAATTGGTGTTATTTGATTATAAGGTCTGCGCTCAGCCAATTTTTCAAAAGCTCTGTGTATGTATCCCACCGTGGGAACCGCATCTATAATAATTTCGCCATCCATGGTGAGCACATTTTGGAAGATGCCATGGGTAGCAGGATGTGTAGGGCCAAGATTAAGCGTAGTATATCTATCCTTCTTATCTCGAACTACAACTTGCTCATTGCCGGTGTTCGTTCCTTCGCCAAAAGATAATACAATCGTATCATCATGCGTAGCAGCAATTTTATTTTTATTATTAGCCATAGGAATGATTCTTTTTAATGTATTGTTATTTATCTACCAAACATGCGATCGTCTTTATCTGTGCGTGTTTGATCTTCCAGAGGATATTCTTTACGCAGTGGCCATCCTTCCAGCGAATCCATGTTTAATATTCTCTTTAGGTTTGGATGTCCATCAAAATGAAATCCAAAGAAATCATACTCTTGTCGTTCCATCCAATTAGCCGAAGGAAATATATCGCATAGTGACTTAAATTGTGGATGCTCATTGTTGCCAAAAGATTTTACGCGAACCACTAGATTTTGGGGCAGATTATGTAAATGATATACCATGCCAAACTTGCTTTTTAAATCAGGAAAATGCATGGCATTTAAGCTAGTGAGAAAAGCAAATCCATGCTTTTCCTTTAATGATGAGATTACATCATGTGCTATTTCATTTTTCACTTCAACGCACAATATGTCATATTCAAGAGAAGAGTTTATTATACCTTCGGCAAAATCAGCCTTGAGTAACTCGGTAAAATTGTCTTTGTTGGGTGTATTCATATTATTCCATATTGTAAGAGGCAAGCAAGGCTTTATACTCGTCACTATTGCGTCTGCGCAAACTTTCGTTTTCCACTAATTTTTGAATTTCTAAAACTCCGTCAAGTATTTGCTCAGGACGTGGTGGACAACCTGGCACATATACGTCTACCGGAATTACTCTATCAATACCTTGCAAAACACTGTAGGTGTCAAATATTCCTCCGGTGCTAGCACATGCGCCTACACTGAGTACCCAACGTGGTTCTGCCATTTGCTCATAAACTTGTCGCAATACTGGTCCCATTTTTTTGGCAATGGTACCCATTACCATGAGCATATCGGCCTGCCGTGGCGAAAAGCTTAATCGTTCAGATCCAAATCTCCCTAAATCATAATGTGAAGCCATGGTTGCCATAAATTCAATTCCGCAACAAGAGGTGGCAAAAGGCAATGGCCACAACGAATTTTTGCGAGCCATGCCTACTATCTTGTCTAACTTGGTGGCCATAAATCCAGGCCCTTCGTAACTTTCTATATTCTCTACTTCAGCCATTTTTCAATTTTTACTATTAATAACGTTTTTGAGTAAATACTATATATTATAATTCATACAGGTTTTCTCTATTAGCATAAATCTTTAATTTTTTTAGCTCCATGTGTTAACCTATCAATTTACCCTTATCTATACAACCACCCCTGACTTAAAAAGTTTCGATAAAAATCGTTCAGTCATGCATTAAAAATTATCTTGTTATGTGTTTACATTTATTCTTTCGAACTATTTATGAGGTGCCCTTTTTTTGTGGAATGTTTTATCACCTATTCGAAACTTCTCTTTCAAAACAAGATTAATTTGAGCTATCGGTTTAATCCCAATTCAATGCACCCTTTTTCCACACATATGCAAAACCAACAAGCAATGTACCAAGGAATATCATCATTTCAACAAAACCAAACCATCCTAGCTCTCTAAAGTTTGCTGCCCATGGGTACATAAAAATCACCTCTACATCAAACAATACAAATAATATGGCAACAAGAAAATATTTGATATTAAAAGGAACACGAGCATTGTCTTTTGATTCAATACCACATTCAAAGACTTCCAACTTAATTTTAGTATCGCGCTTGGGTCCTAGTCTATGCGTTACAAAAATGGTAGTAATAACAAAACCAATGGCTACCACAAACATCATAGCTATGGGAACATAATCGGCAGGTGTACTTAATAATATTGAACTTAGCATGTTTCGATATATATACGTTTTCGTGCAAATGTAGTTTTCATTTATTAATTAAAAAAAATAGTTGAATAACGACTTGCAGAATTATCAACAAAAAAGCGCTACAACTAAATTGCAGCGCTTTTCCTTTTAAGTTTAAGATGAACTATGCTGTCATTTCCGGCATTTTATCCAATACATCCATCACCTCTTTTACAGCTGCTGCGCTTTGAGTGAGCAAGTTCATTTCGTCAGCATTAAGCTTTAATTGAATTATTTCTTCGATTCCTGCTTTACCCAATTTAACAGGAACTCCCAGGTATATATTTTTTAGACCATACTCTCCATTTAAAAGAGCACAACAGGGGAAAATACGCTTTTGGTCTCTTACTATAGCTTCAACCATTTGCGCTGCAGCCGCTCCTGGAGCGTACCATGCAGAGGTACCCATAAGGTTAACAAGTTCGCCACCACCTTTCTTGGTTCTTTCTATAATTGAGTCTAGCTTGGCAGCATCAATTAACTCAGCGACTGGTATACCGCTAACTGTTGTATAACGGGGAAGCGGCACCATGGTATCGCCATGACCTCCCATTAATACCGCTTGAATATCCTTAGGGGAGCAATTTAACGCTTCGGCCAGAAACGCACGGTAGCGGGCTGTATCCAAAATTCCAGCCATACCAAACACACGTTTCGAATCGAAACCACTGTTGAGGTAAGCACAATAAGTCATTACATCAAGTGGATTAGAAACAACAATAATAATGGCATTGGGTGAATGCTTCTTGATATTCTCGGTTACCGATTTTACGATTCCTGCATTGGTGGCAATAAGGTCATCGCGACTCATTCCGGGTTTGCGTGGCAAGCCCGAAGTTATAACTACTACATCGCTGCCTGCGGTAGCGTTATAGTCATTGGTTACACCTTTAATACGCGTGTCGTATAAGTTAATTGGCGATGTTTGCCACATATCAAGCGATTTGCCTTCGGCAATTCCTTCTTTGATATCCACCAATATTAATTCGTTACATAATTCGCGATGTGCAATTACATTGGCGCATGTACTACCTACATTGCCTGCGCCTACTACTGTTACTTTCATTCGATTGATTTAATTAAAAAATGAGGGTGCGAAATTAATACTTGCCTCCTTTGGTGCAACCTGATTTTTTTGAACAACCTAATATTAGCCATTTGGACCTATAAAAAATATTTTTGCGTATACATTTTTTATTAAAAAAAAATTATATTTACCCACTTATAAAATTCGCTTATTCAAAAAAAAATCAAGTTAATCTAACAAACGAATAACACTATGGTAAAAAGTCTACAATTAAAAAATCATTGCCGGGTTTTAAGGGCAATTGTTTTTTTGTTAACGGTAACATTATATGTTACAAACATTGCTTCAGCACAGGTGTTTACGGATCCTATTGGTGCTACACTAACAACAAATCATCCATGGACATCTTGGCAGATGCAGGTAATGTATCCTTCTACGATTCCCGCCAGTGGTGGCGGAACTTTACCTGGAAATCAATGGAATGTATTTGCTTCAGGCTGCGCGGCTCCAGCTCCGCAATCCGCTCCTAACTTCCTTCAGTTTAATAATGTTAACAATTTATGTACCGGAGGTATTGATTCTGGATGTGCGTATATATCTACCGCACCTTTAGATTACTCAGGGCGTGCTGGTGCTCCGGCAACTGTTAGTTTTTGGTTATTTCATGAATTTTTTCAAGGGGTGAGGCTTGGAATTCCTGCAGCCTTTCAAAATCGCCAATCCGACTCTGTTTCAGTTTATGTTGGTAATTCTACCTCAGTAGCTGCTGCTACATTAATTGGATCGGTATGGGTAGATACCGTTGGTTGGGGTGCCGGCAATGCTTGGAGACAGCACACGTTCAACATTCCGGTTTTACCACAGTTTGATGGCTGTGCGCCTGTCTTCATTATACTTATGGCAAAGACGTGGGATTCGCGCAGAAATATCTATATGGATCAAATTAGTTTCAGCCGCTTTCAAACGCGCATGCGCACTACAGGTGCAACTATAGTGGCTCAGAATACTTTAACCGTGGGCCCTGGCAGTACCAACAATATGGTAATTGGAATAAATGTTACTACTTGTGGGTCACTTCCGGGTAATTGCGGAAACGTTTGTAAATTAGACTCTTTGTATTTTCTTGCCACCGGAACTAATATTCCTAATGATGTAGCCAATGCAAAAGTGCGCTATACCGGCAACAGCCCTGTTTATAGCTCAGCAGCACCGCAGGTATTTACCACCCAAGTATCATTGGCCAACGTAGGCCCCTATTTAGGGTTTGGTTCGGTGCCATTAGGTGGGGTTGGCTCACCAAATATGTCTATGGGCGATAACTACTTTTGGCTTACCTATGATATTAATGCCAGCCCCCCATCTACTCCGGGTAATATTGTTGATGCAGATTTTGTAAGAATAGTTTCGGATACGTGTGCAACTTTAATCAATGTTCCAGGTACATCAGGCACCTTACCGGGAGGCATGCTCATTGGGGT
Organism: Bacteroidota bacterium; assembly: GCA_016714535.1. Classification (NCBI taxonomy): domain Bacteria; kingdom Pseudomonadati; phylum Bacteroidota; species Bacteroidota bacterium. The sequence continues at coordinate 221,479 of JADKDR010000005.1, read as the reverse complement.
AAGCTATTGTATCGGTTCATATTCGGTGGGTACTTCTTTTGCCGGATATACTATTAACGATTTTATAGGTAGCGTTTACGTATCCAGCATAGGAGGTGGCGATCCATTATTAAGCCAGATACACGATAACTCTATTCCTTATAACACCAATGGTGCTGCACCATTTTGTGCAGGTATTGGAGGTGCAGGGGGGCAATGGTGCGAACGTCATGCTCCACATGGGCCTGATTACACGCTTTTTCCTCCAACCAATACGGTCGCGGGTAAGGACAGAACTTTGTTGTTAAAAGCGGGACAAGGAAAACGCACTACATCGCCTGTTGAAGAAATCTGTGTTGCTCCCGGCACTTGGTTTTCTGCAAATGGGCTTAAAGCTTGGATAGATTGGAATGGCGATGGCGATTTTAATGATAGTATAAATGGTACTAACGGATGGATTAGCGAAACAATTGGCTGGTTAGGCCAAATGAGTGCAAACTCACAAATGAGCGTAATTGGTTATCCAGCAAAGGGCGCTGGAAGACCTTTTAATCCTGCGTTTCAGGCTGTTCAATGGAATACTATTCCGTTACATGTGCCTAGTATTGGTGACCCTGTAACCGGGGGGCTTGGACCCTTTGCAACATTTACTGCAAAAACTGTTAGAATGCGTGTACGCGAAGTTTTTGCAAATTCAAATGCTTCTATCACGCCTTGTTCAAATCATACATTTGGTGAAACCGAAGATTATGATGTTACTATAGTTGAAGACTGTCCTTTACCAGCTAGCAGACTTTGTAAGTGGTTGGGCGGAACCCCTGGAAATCCAACGGATTGGTTTACTGCAACCAACTGGTGTCCTGCAATTCCTACGGTATTAGACACTGCCTTAATTACCCCCGTTACTCTTGTTAATGGCATATCTTATTATCCTATAATACGCACAGGGCAAAATCCGGTTTGCGCAACGCTAAGAATATATAACCCTGCCTCAGTTACGGTTGATGCCCCTGAGCAATTTGTAGCAGGCAATCCTAACACATTAATTACTCAAACTGGCAAGTTTCATATGTTTCATAATGTTCTTATAGGAGATCAGGCAAACCAAACTAATCCTCAGTTGATAGTAAATTCTAATTATAACGCAACTGTGATTTCCGGGCCAGCTTCTGCGGTTGGTCAAACATTAATTTCACCATTCAGGCCTGACAGAACCGATAATAAGTTTCAGTATTTTTATTCGCCAACAGAATTAGCAGTAATGGGTTTGCGCAGTGGCGATGTCTTAACCAGTATGTCATTCACTTTGAGAAACGCAGTTGCTATGGCTTCAGCACCAAATGGAAGAACAACTATTCGGATGTGGCAAACAGATAATAGCCCCAATTTTCCAATGGTACCGGCAGCCGGAACCGAAATTGCAGTAAATAACACTGTTCCTACAATAATACCAGGTGCCGGTGTAATTAATGCACCTTTTACCGTATTAAATAATACATCACTTCAATTACCTGCTATTCCAGCCAATACCAATGTTGTTTATACAATAAATTTTGCTACACCTTATATAGTAGATAACACTAAATTTTTGACAGTTGAAATCACGAAAGATTCAAGTTTTGTAGGGGCGGGTACCGCGGCTTTTCCTGTATTATATGAAGGCACCATTGGCCGCTCCGCTGTTTCAATTATTCCTTTGGTAAACGGTGTAAGTGGATTGGCGGCTATAACCATAGCAGGTTCGGCCGGAGGCGCTAATCCTAATGGAACCTTGGTAACAGGTGGCAATGCGCCATTTACTGGTGCACTTGGTGCCAGTACTTTCTCATTTCGCCCTACCACTACTTTTGGAGTAACCAGAAGATATTCTACTTATACCATATAGGTTGACCATAACTGGATTAACAATGGCTTATCTGGTGGTAACAATTTTGTTCGTGGCAATTCAATAGTAAAGTTTTTAAATACATCTGCACCAGGATGGGGCAATGGAGATACCATTATGGGTACACAGGTTACCACATTCAATCAATTACATATGGATGATGCAGTTGGACTGATAACTACAGTTACAGGCAATATAAATGGTGGCGGACCATACCCTTATAATAATCCGGGAATAATAGTTGACTCTGTATTAAATTGTATAAACGGAGAATTCAATCTTAATCAACATTTAATGACGGTGAATAATCCATTGCCAAATGCAATGGTTCGCACAAATGGGTATGTGTTAAGCGAACGAAATGATAATAACAATCGTGTTAAATGGAAAATTGGAACTAATACGACTATTCATACATTCCCTCTTGGTTCACCTGCGGGGTATCTGCCATTTTCATTCCAATTAAAAAACAATACATTCGGAGATGTGATAGTGAGTTCTTATGCTACAGCTCCTAACAATATTCCTATGCCATCAACTCCAACCGTTGTAAATAATCTTTTCAATCAAAAGCAATGCTTGGCCGACAATTCACCGAATACAATTGACCGTTTCTGGCAACTTGATGTTTCGGATCCCGGAGGTGGAGGCATAGCAAAACTAGAATTCACCTATTTGCCTGGCGAATTAACCGGAAACCTAACTGCTGCGAGCGTTCCCAATATGCGTGCGCAACGATATGAGGCTGCTTCAGCCCGTGGTTTAGCATGCGGAGGTATTATTACTGCAGGAGTAGGAGTTTGGGCAACACCTGCCAATGGTTATTCTATCGCTTCGTTAAATAATCCAAATCAAACTACAGGTATCGCCTACTTAGGCAACACATATTCGGTTCAAGTAGATTCTGTAACTCAGTTTTCGCCCTGGACGTTATCCCATGGTGGAACTCCCCTACCCATTCAACTGCTTAACTTTAAGGCTAAAGCAATCGAGGATAAAGTGAAAGTTTATTGGGATGCTGTAAATGATGCAGAGCTTATACGATACGATGTTGAAAAATCAATTGATAAGGAATCGTTCTTATACTTAGGTCAACGTCCTGTAATAGGGCCGGGTGCAATACATAGTTATGAATTGTATGATAATAATCCAGTAAGTGGAACCCAGTATTACCGCTTAAAACTTATTGGACGAGATGGTAATATAGATTTTAGTAGTTTGGTACCAGTATCATTTGGCAAAGGAGCTTTTGGTATTAATATGGTAGCCCCACAAAACGGCAATGGTATTATTGTATCATTTAATTACGATAGCGATCAGCCTTATAATTATCAAATAGTTGATATAATGGGACGTATGATTGAATCGGGCGCTAATAAAAAAGCAATGATAGGAACCAATGAAATAAGATTACCATTAAACACACCAAAAGGTGTTTATCTGATTTCAATATTTAACAACGATAAAATAGATTCGAAAACGTTTAGTTATTAAAAGTGCATCAAAGCAATACTGTGCAAGCCACCCTCATGGGTGGCTTTTTTATTTAAATAAACACTTCCATTGAAGTTAAAAATAATAAAGCCCATCACCTACTTCCACCCACCCATTTTTCAATGTTTACTTTTATACTGTTGATAGCGACCACCTCACCTCAATTACATTTTTATAAAATTGGAACATACTATTTCTCGAAAAATAAAGTTCATATTTTAGTGCCACCGAAATTTTCAAGCTAAATTAGCATTCAAACCATGATTATATCTGCACAAAACAAAACTTTACATTATATCATTATCAGTTCCATCGTCATACTTGCTTCGTGTTGGTTGTTATTTTCTATTGATAAAGACACCCATGGTTTTTTTGATTTGCTTAAACCGCAAAACCTTGCTGCTTTGTCAGTGTATTACTTTCCTAGCTGGGTTATTAGCCTTTCTTTATTTTTGATTTTACAAAAACTACAAGTACGACCAGCAATAACTATTGCATTATTTCTGGGCATTATATTAAGCTTTACGTTAGTCATAATTTGTTTGATAAATTTAAGATAGTGAAGCCTGACCATTGGTTTTATATAACCAGATATTTACGTAATAATATTTGCATCCTGTAAAATATTTCTTGGCTGTTCAAAAAATCTATTTACATTTCACAAACCAAATTCAAAAGTTTTTCTACTCCTATTTCAAATCATTTTGAATCACTTAAGATTTTAGTTAGTCGTTCTTAACATATTGTTTAACCAAAAAAAATAATTGAATTATGAAATCGTATGACGAAAAACACATTAAAAACGTGGTACTTATTGGTGCAGCAAAATCCGGTAAGACTACGTTATGCGAAACTATGCTCTTTGAGGCTGGCATCATTCCTCGAAGAGGTACAGTGGAAGAAAAAAGCACAGTAAGTGATTATCACGAAGTTGAACATGAGCGAGGGAGTTCGGTATATGCTACCACCTTACATACCGAATGGAAAGATTACAAAATTAATATAATAGACACCCCGGGGTTAGATGACTTTATTGGCGAAGTAGCCTCCTCCATTAGAGTTTGCGATACAGCAATCATGCTGCTTAATGCCCAGCACGGTGTAGAAGTAGGCAGCGAATTAATTTGGGAATACTGCGATCGATATCGCAAACCAACCTTGTTTGCCATTAATCAGTGTGATCATGAAAAAGCCGATTTTTGGGCAACCTTGGAGCAAGCAAAAAACAAATTTGGAAATGCAGTTACCTTAATGCAATACCCTGTAGTAACTGGTTCTGGCTTTAATGAAATAATTGATTTGCTCAAAATGACTTTATACAGATTTGGAAAAGATGGCGGCAAACCCGAAAAGCTACCAATACCTGAAAGTGAATTGCAACGTGCTAACGAGTTACATAATGTGTTGGTTGAAAAAGCTGCTGAAAATGATGAAAAACTTATGGAGCTTTATTTTGAAAAGGGCAATCTTGATGAAGATGAACTGCGCCTTGGAATAAAAACGGGCATGATGCATCATGATGTATTTCCGGTATTTTGTCTAAGTGCAAAAAAGGATATGGGTAGCGGAAGATTAATGGGCTTTATTGATAATGTGTCTCCATCGGCAATCGAAATGCCACCAGAACATACAACAGATGGTCAGATTGTAAATTGTGACCCACTTGCTTCACCTTCTATTTTTATTTATAAAACGCTGTTTGAGTCACACTTGGGAAAACTGTCGTTTTTAAAGTTACCTCCGGAGAAATTAGTGTTGGCATTGACTTGCACAACACGGTAACGGATACTACCGAACGTATAAATCAACTATTTATAATGGATGGTAAAAACCGCAATTCCATAAACAAACTAAAAGCCGGTGATTTGGGAGCCACTTTAAAACTAAAGAATACATTTACTAATCATACGCTTTGTGGCAAAGGAATTAATTATGTAATTGATGAAATAGATTTTCCTCCACCACGCCTGCGAGTGGCGCTAGTAGCAAAAAACAAAGCTGATGATGAGCGAATAGGACAGGTGCTTCCCGAAATACATGCTGAAGATCCAACAATTAAAATTGTCTATTCTCGCGAACTAAAACAAATAATTGTTCATGCACAAGGCGATCTGCATTTGTCAGTAACTAAGTGGAGATTACAACATATTTATAAATTAGATGTTGACTTTGTAAAAGCAAAAATTCCTTATCGCGAAACGATACATAAATCTGCCCTAGCAACCTACAAGCACAAGAAGCAATCGGGAGGTGCAGGCCAATTCGGAGAAGTGCACCTGAAAATAGAACCTTGGCATGAAGGTATGCCCCCTGTATCTGAATATCCGGTGCGTGATACCGATGTAATCGACTTGGAATGGGGTGGTAAACTTGTTTTTAATAATTGTATTACCGGTGGTGTTATTGATACTCGCTTTTTGCCCAGCATTTTGAAGGGTATAATGGAAAAAATGAACGAAGGTCCAATTACCGGTTCGCACGTACGTGACATACGGGTAAGTGTTTACGATGGCAAGATGCATCCCGTTGATAGCAATGATATCTCGTTTAAGATTGCCGGTATGATGGCATTTAAAGAGGCTTTTCATAATGCCGAACCGCAATTGTTGGAGCCTGTAAACGAGGTTGAAATAGAAGTTCCGGATATGATGATGGGCGATGTAATGACTGAACTGCAAAGCAGACGCAGTGTTATTATTGGTATGGATAGCGTAAACTCGCATCAGGTGATTAAAGCACACACACCGCTTGCCGAAGTTGACAAACTTTCGCAATCCTTACGCAGTATAACACAAGGAAAAGGTAAAATGAAAAGCGATTTTCATGATTACGCACCAATATCTATGGAAGCACAAAAGAAACTGCACGAAGAATATCTAAAAACAGGAGATGAACATCATCACCATCATTAGAATTTCAGCAACCATCTGGCTTGACCAGAGCAGAAATCACCAATTAAATCTGAAATTAAAGAAAATGCCCTGCAAGTATACACTTGCAGGGCATTTGAATAAAATACGATTATAGCTCTTTAGTTATGTCCGTGACCTTCATGTCCTGGCTGAACTGCAGGGGTTGCAACCGGAGTTTCAGCGGCCTTAATCACATTACCTTTAATGTGTAAAACCATAGGATTAGTCTTAGCATTTGACTGAATAGTTATGGTCTTATCTTGCATACCCTGCTTACCTGTTGAGTTAAAAGTAACTTTAATTGTTCCCTTTTCACCTTTCTTAATAGGCTCCTTTGGCCAGATTGGAACAGTACATCCACAAGAACCATTAGCCGAGGTAATAGTAAGAGGCTCTTTGCCTGCATTGGTAAACACGTATTCGTAAGTTACCGATTCGCCTGACTTAATCTCTCCAAAGTTATACTCTGCAACATCAAACTTAAATTCAGGAGCATTTTTGTTTTCGGCACGTGGCGTTTCTTGTTTTGCATCGGCAACTGGTGTGGCCTGCTGTGCATTGCTGTAAGTTGCAGTTAAAGCGCATACTGCCATAGCTAACATAATTTTTTCATCTTAATTTGAATATTTTTTTATTTTTAATAGAATTACTTGTTTTCAGTTGGTGCCATTGGGTTTGCCTTTTTTACTGGGCTTTGGTTTTCTGTCTCTTCCTGTGACATAACATTACCTTTTATGGTAATTACCTTGGTTGATGCTTTTGCATTAGAAGTTACAGTTATAGTTTTAGTAAACTGACCAACACGCTTGGTATCGTATTTTACATGTATAGCTGCTGACTGACCTGGCATAATAGGCTCCTTTGGCCATTCAGGAACTGTACATCCGCAAGAACCGCGTGCATTGCTGATGATTAATGGTTCTTTCCCTTTGTTTGTAAATTTAAAATCAGTTTCACCATTCCCGCTATACGGCAAGGTACCAAAGTCGTGAGTCTCTTCCATAAACACAATGTCAGGGGCATTGGGGTTATTGGAGTTATCCACGGTTGCTGTGGCTGGAGTTGCCGCAGCATCATTAGTTTGCGCATTGACTGCCATGCTCCCAAGAGCCATAACCGCCATAATTAGAATCTTTTTCATCATTTGTTTGTTTATTGAAGTTTATAATTTTCAGACTTCAAAAATATAGCCATTAGTATGAATACGAAATGAATGATTTATCTTATTTTAGTTTTTTAATGCGTTTTCGATTACTAATTTTGAGCCACCAAATTTATAAAGAAAATCATGCAAAAATTCGAAAATCACATTTTAGTTCCTATCGATTTCTCAGAGCAATCATTAATAGCACTTAATCAGTCTTTCAACATAGCTAGATTCAAGAATAGCATAATCACCTTAATACACGTAATTGATAGTGCCTTTATGGACAAGTTCAAAAGTATTTTTAAAGATGATAGCCAAGATGAAAAAATGATTGCTGATGCAGAAAAGCAATTGAAAGAACTTGCTAATAAGTATTCTGCCGAAACCGGACTGCAATTTGAAACCATTGTTGAACAAGGAAAAATTTACGATGTAATTATAGAAAAAGCTCAGTCAATGAATACCGCGTTTATAGTGATGGGTACTAATGGAGAAGTAACGCTAACTAAAAAAATAATTGGTAGTAATGCGGTTAGGGTGATTAGTAATGCTCCGTGTCCGGTAATTACCATTAAAGGCAAATTGCACCGTGAAGGTTGTAAGAAGATTGTTATGCCTATTGATATAACAAAAGAATCGCGCGATAAGGTAGAAACAGGAGTTGAATTTGCTAAATACTTCAATTCGGAAATACTGATACTTTGCCTTGACGATTCAAATGATGAGTTTATTGAAAATAAACTGAAACGTCAATTAGGCCAGGTTGAAAATTATGTGACCGAAAGTGGTGTTCAATGTTCAAGCCATTACATGAAAGTTTCTGATCAAAGTGATACTGTGCTTAACTTTAGTAAGGCCGCTAATGCCGATTTGATTTTGATAATGGCGCAACAGGAAGGTTCGATGCTCGAGTGGTTTTTAAGCACAGAAGCTCAACAAATAATAAATGAAAGTGAAATACCTGTTTGTTCGGTAAAACCATTTCCTCGTAAAGACACAACCGCCTTTATCTTAGAAGATATATAGAAACAGTATCCAAGTTAAATAGGACGCTTTGGCAATCAATTTACTGCTGCTTTAATTTGTCCACCGCTACTTGATTTCTTATCTACGGTTTGCGGATTTCCTGAATAAGTAATCTCTCCCCCGCTTGAAGCCCGGGCAACAATGCTTCTGTTTACATTTACATCTATTTCTCCCCCACTACTCGCCTCTGCTTCAACATCTGAAATGGTCATTGAGCCCGCCTTAATTTCACCATTGCTCGATACATTGGCAGTCATTTTATCTGCCGTGCCTGTTAACGTGATTGCCGAGCCACTTGATGAGCTGCAACTAATCTCATTCGCATTAAGCCCAACCTTAATGGAGGCACCGCTTGATGTATTTAGCTCTATTTTATTACCAGAAAAAGTATCGGTACTTTTTATTTTGCTCCCGCTAGATGCCGATAAATCGCAAACTTCTTTCATTACCACTATAACTTCGCAAGCCTTGCTTTGCTTCATATTTACATTGTTCTTGTACTTAATTATCAGGCGATTGTCTTTAACTTCAGTTATAATCAAGTTTAAAATATTATCATCAGCTGTAACTGATACCATGTTTTCTTTTCCGTTTTTGAGCGTAACATTTATCCCCGAAGAAGAAGATACTCCGCAAAAGCTACCAACTTCGCGCTTTTGCATTTCGAGATTACCGCTTCCGGTAATGGCTAATTGCTGTCCGCACAATAATCCGGCTGTAAGAATGCTTCCTATAACGCCTAAAATTACAAGTAGTTTGATTGGTTTCATTTTAATTTTTTTTGACATTAATACAACTATGACCATTGATACAAATATAAGTTACACTTACAAGGTCAAATCTTTTTGAGTAACTGAAAAAGAATTGTCTTCCTCAAATGTTTTGAAAAGAACAAATGTAAAGGGCATCAAAAGCAAAATAAAAAACCCGTACCATATGCCAGCAAAACCAGCTATAATAGCCGCATTAAGCAAAATTAGAAATGATGGCAATTGATATATGAAGCGTTGATTGTTGCCTTCGTCACTGTTATTAAGATACTTATATAGGTTCATAATATTAACCAATAAAAAAATGCACATAAACGGCAATGAATTCCAAATGAAACTAAAATTAGTGGTACGCTGCAACAAGACCATACCTGCTACAAGCGCTGCAAGCATAGCCACATATGACCATAGTTTAAACTTCTCTATTTTATTATTCACACATGGGTCAAGTACGAAATACAAGACAGCGTACACCATAATTACAGGCCATAATTTTGCAAATTGAAATTCGTTACTCAACAAACCTAAGCTTAAAGTATTCAAACATAACAGCGAAATAGCAGTGTTAGGTTTAATAATGTTAAAGCGTGAAAGCACAATCCAAATTATACTTACTAAAGCTACTGTGGGCGTATAAATGTTTATGCGCACCATCATCATGCAAACAAAAATGTGTATAGCCAGAACCAACCAACTGAATTTTTTTCTAAAGACAAGGATTTGAAAACACACACCTGCAAAAATTGAAAATACCAAAAGCATTTTCAGCATGTGAGGGTTGAGTGCTTTTTGCACATCGTCAGATATAAATGGCAAAATGTAGCCGGCCATTGCAAAACCTGCTATAGCAAAGGTTAAAAGCCTAATAATAGCAGCAGGCTTAATAAATTCCGGAAAATGCATTGCCAAAATATTTTAAGGTGTAATGTTAGGCAAGAATTTGCAACATTCTGTTCAATTCTGCTTCTTTTTCAGTATCTCCAATTTTTTGATAGGAATAAACAAGATTGCGTACAAGGCGTTGAATCATTTCAAGCACCGTGCAGGGTTCGAAAAAGATCTTCTCATGTTCAAGCTTTAGCTTGTCAAGAAATTGAGAAATTTCGTTCTTGCCAAAAACAATTCCTTTGCTGAATGCATTAATGTAAAACAAGACATTTGTATTATTCTCATTAAAGGCCTCCCTTAAAATATTGAGCTCATCAACATAAGCCATAATAAAATGTTCGGGAAGATTGACTCCATATATTGGTATATCAAGTTGTTGCGCCAGGTACGAATAAATTAATGATAGCATTAACGGATTGCCCTTCTTGTTCTCGAGTACACAGTTGATGTAAGAATTAGCCGGAAGGTGGTAGTTAGCCGTATTGCCTTTAAACTGATGCAATTCGAAAAGGACTTTGTTGATTACTTTGACTTTTTCATATGCTGTAAGGTTATCATTAATTTCAATCCAAATGTCCCGCTTTATCTGATTGAGCTGCTGCTTAATGGCATCATCTTCCAAATCGGGATATTGATGGCGTGCTACCAGTATAGCACCTTCAAGCAAATCATAGGGGCGTTGCCTCCACACGCTTAGAGCAGCCAGAGTATCTTCAAACTGTAGCTTATGAATAATTTGTAATAATCGCTCTTGCTTTTCGGGGTCAAAAGATTGTCCCCATGCATTTTCAAGGTGCGGAATTACATCGCGTCCAATTGATAGTATTTTTTCTTCAATCAACTGCGAAACTTCCTTATCATCATCATCTAGTAATGTAATTAGTGCATCTATTTCCTTTTCGTTCATAAATTATCTGTGCATGGATTGTACAATATTACTGTGTTTATTAATAAGGTGGGGGCACAAGTTTTCCATATTTTGAACATGCTCTTTGTTTAAAAATTTTAAAAATAATAATTCAGGAAACTTTGGTCTTTATCATCGTTATTTGCATTAGTACAAAAACAAATGAGGAAAGGCAACGAACATACCATTGGTAGTGCCATCAGGCAAATGATGAAAGAAAATAAACTAACTAATCGACTAACTGAAGTAAGATTGAAGGAGGTTTATGAAACCGTGATGGGACAGACCATAGGCATGCGCACTAGCGAAATCAATCTATACGGAAAAAGATTAGTTATTACCATTAGCAGTGCTGCTCTAAAACATGAAATGAACTTAAGTAAAGAGAAAATTATTACACTGCTGAACGATGCCCTTGGCGAGCAAGTGATTGAAGAAGTAGTAATCAAGTAACGGAGGTGCTAAGCATATGATATTGCTTTTCATAAATATTCCTTGCAAAGTCCTTGTTTCCCTGCATGTCAGTTATCATTCCTTTATCATAATGTTCCATGGCAATGGTATCTATTAATTCTGTATCAGTTATTTTTTCTTCCCAAAAAAGTGTAAAGGCATCGACCGATGCAGACGAAAATGCATAAGTACGTAAATCGAAACCAATTTCGGATGCGGTTTTCATGGCGCTAAATTGAGCTTCTGCTTCCATGCGATGAATACCCATGACAAATTCGTAGGCTGAAATTTTCTGGACTTTTGCTTCTTCGGTTAATTGTAGGCGGGTAGCTGAATTAATTGCATTAGTTACTTCCCAGGATAAATCAACCAAACCTCTGTTGATTTCTTGCATGGCATTAATTAATATTTGCCTGGTATCGCCATCGACTATTGTTACCGAATTGCCTTGGTTATATACATTGAGCGCCCAGCCCGGCTCTAAGAGTTTAAGGATAATTTGCAATGTTTTCAATTGCGGTTGTTGCGAAGCAGCAATTAGCTCATCTCGTGTAAACTGCATACTAATGCTTGCTAAATTTTTGCGTGAAAATACCTGCTTTGGTTAGCACTCTTACAAAATAAATTCCTGAGTTTAATTTACTTGCATCAACTACCATACTATTCTGATCATTAGCGAAAGCCATGCTTGACACCATCCTTCCATGAACATCGTAAATCTCTAGCATTGCCTTATCTGCCAAAGCATGGTATAAGGTAATGGTTAACAAATTGTGGACCGGGTTTGGACTTAGTAAATATAAATCCTTTCCGGGTAAATCCATCATGGATGTAACCGTAACTTGATTAGACGCTGCCTGACAGCCATTGCTATCTGTGATAACCACATAATAATTACCTGCCTGTGTTGCTATATATACTTGTTGCACAGCATTGGGAATTATATTCGAATTAAGATACCATTGGTAATTCATGGCTGGTGAAGAAAACAGTGTATTGCCCACTTGGGTAACAGAAGGTGCTGCTGGGTTTTCAAATACGGTAATAAACTGCGTAAAAGTTGTATTACCAGTCCCCGAAGCATTGGACGCTACAAGGGTAACATCGTAGGTTCCATAAAGGTTAAAGCATACATTAGTTGGGTTTTGTAACGTGCTTGATGGAGGAGATGCACCAGTAAAAGTCCATTGCCACGAAGTTGGACTATTGGTGGACAAATCAAAAAAATCGATACACGATTTTTCGCAAAGGAAGGTATCGGTTGCAGCAATATTTACCACAGGAGCAAAACATGGATTAACAGTAATGTATGAAGGCAAAAGCAACGTATCGCTTCCAACGGCATTGGTTACTATAAGTTGCACATCGTATACTCCCGGCAGGTTGTAGCAAATGTTAGTTGGATTTTGTAGTGTGCTTGTTGCTGGAACTGCACCGGTAAACGTCCACAAGTAAGAGGTAGGTGCACCGGTGGAGTTGTCGGTAAATGAGATGCAAGTGCTATCGCAAAAACTTTGAATAGGAGTTGAGAGGCCAGCTATAGGTGCGGTTTGAACCTGAACACTTAGTTCAATATCATCTATAGCAAACGAGGGATCGGTACCTACACCATCATCATTGTTTGCCCAACGCAGAGCAAGCTTAAAGGTTAAAATGTTATTGCACGTTGCAGGTAGCAAATAACTAAAGGCAGTCCACTCGCCTTGAGGGGAACAATTAGCATTATTCGATTTTGCTATTATTATTGTTGTCCAGGTAGTTCCTCCATCGGTACTATATTCAAAGTCAGCATTATCAAGTGTGCCTTGACCTTGCTCCATATATTTACCTGACAGCGTAATAGCTGAATAACCTACTGTGCTTATCATGGGCGAAACACATCGCTTATCAGTAGTAGGGTCCTCACCAAAAATAGCTGGGCCTGCATTATAGGCTGCACCACAATCCCCGTTTGGACAAAAAAAGCAAAACTGACATGGAACGCTGCCTACATGCAAGGTTGCGTTATTACCGCAGCCGGCACCACACTGCCCTACCGGTTCGCCATTTTCGGCACATGAAATAAAAAATTGATTGGCCACATTGCCTTGCACACCAATGTCTGCCACGGTCCAGACACCATTGGTACCAGCATATCCATCGGCCGGGCAATTAGCTGTACAGCCATTATTAAAATTTTCAGTCCAGAAAATTGTTTGTGCTATAGATAAATGGTAAGCCCCAAATAGTAAAGAAAATATCAAGTATGCTTTTTTCATAAAATTAAATTTGCTTTACAAATAAAGTGAATTTTCAATTTACTCCATAATTATTTTCCGTAGATTTTTTGGATTTATTGCAACTACCCTAATTAATAGTATGATGAAATTTTAAAATAACCCCGATGCAAAATAAACATCAGGATAAGATTGAAAATTGTGTAAATAAAATATCAATGACTTTTGTTAAAAACACTATTATATTTGTATTGACTAAAAATTGATTTAATCACGACTAAATATGCAGTTTATGATTACCAAAAAAATAATTCTTCTGTTTACATTCGCCATGCCATGTGCATTGGTCTATTCTCAAGACACATTTTCGATATGTGCCGTAGATAGTGCAACCGGACAAGTTGGAAGTGCAGGCGCAACCTGCATTACTTCGCAAAGCGTAAGTGCTCTTATTATTAGCGATGTACATCCTGGAACAGGAGTTGTGCACACGCAATCGTACTGGAATGCAGCTAATCAGAACTATGCAAAACAGTTAATGAATTCAGGGGTTTCGCCTCAAAATATTATTGACTCATTGGTAGCTAACGATGCTCAAAGTAATATTGCCATACGGCAATATGGAGTTGTGGATATAGTAAATGGAGGTCGCAGCGCAGCATACACCGGTGTCAATTGTTTTAATTATAAAAATCACATTTTGGGACCAAACTATGCTATTCAAGGTAATATACTTGCCGGACAATATATTTTGGATAGCATGGAGTCGCGCTTTTTAAATACCAATGGAACCCTTGCTTGTAAATTAATGGCAGCCATGCAAGGCGCAAAAGTTGCAGGTGCTGATACACGTTGTTTAAGTTATGGCATTTCATCCTTTTCCGCATTTATTCGAGTTGCCAATTCAACCGACTCTATAAACAACCTCTTCCTTGACCTTAATGTAAATACTTATCCGGATAGCATTGAACCCATTGACTCATTGCAGTCAGCATTTAATACCTGGGGTGGTTGCGCCAATACAGCATTAAGCGAAAACCAAGTAAAAACCTCCGGTTTTAGAATACTTCCTAATCCGGCATCTGCTTCTATCAACGTGATTTTCGATAACCCAGCAAAAACTATTTCTATTTATGATGAGGCAGGTAAAAAAATTGCAACGGTGGATGTTGATGGTAAAGAGCAAACGCACTATGATGTATCAGGACTGTCAAGCGGCTATTACATTATTAAGGGAGAAATGAAAGATGGAACATTGAGAAGCGAAAGCTTCATAGTGCAATAAAAAAAAATCCCTGCATGGAGCGGGGATTCGATTATGATATGCTATCTACCTTAAAACAATCTGTTGGTCCAGGTTTTGGGAGTTAAATCGTTTTTAATTTCTACATCAAGGTGATACTCAAAAGGCTTTACACCACGCCTTTTATATATTCAATCATTTCGGTTAATCCCTTTTCAAGGGTCATGTCTGGCTTATAACCAAGCAGGTTGCGGGCTTTATCGGCCGAACAACCGGCATGTTTCACTTCCATAGGCCTGTCAGGTTGATACTCAGGCCTTACATCAAAGTTAAGCAACTCGCCTAATACTTTTGATAAATGATTTATAGTTACAAACTCATCATCAGGGCCAATGTTTATTACCTCTCCTAACACGTTATCCTGAAAAGCCATCTTCTCTAAGCAATAAATACAATCGCCTACAAAACTGAAATTGCGTTTTTGTTCACCATCACCATATATGATGGGTTGACGTCCTTGTAGCATCAGGTTAATCATAATGGCGGCCACATTCCTAAATGGATCATCATACTTTTGACGAGGGCCAATAATGTTGTGAGGCACCGCAATGGCATACTCGTATCCATGAACCTTGCTAAGATTTTTTATAGTTGTTTCTGCTGCTAGCTTGGCTATACCGTATGGATCAATTGGGTCCGGAGTCATTGCTTCGGTAAAAGGTACAACAGGTAAATATCCGTAGCGAGCCATGCTTGAGCAAAATACAAATCTGCGTACTTTATTTTCGATAGAAGCACTCAGAACACTAATAGTTATCTGATAGGTATTGCAGGTAACTAAATGTGGTGAAAAAACCGATAGTCCTTCATAAGCAGTACTTGCACAATGATACACAATGTCACATCCCTTAGTTAGCTGTAGCATCTTTGGCAAATCCATACAATCTGCCACATGAAACTCCATTTTAGGGTTCACATTATCTTTGTAACCACCAAGTAAATTATCGCATCCAATTACGTTATGACCTAATTCGATCATGCGGTCTGCAAGGTGACTACCCAAAAAGCCGGCTGCACCGGTAATAAAAATTTTCATCTTAATATATAAATTATGTTTGTTTTAATTCGTAAGGCCTATGCCAAGCAGCATTTGGGCCTATTATTAGATTAGCGATAATGGAAATTGCAACTAATGGGCGCAAAAGTATGATTACGCAATAACTGGTGCAAATAGTAATTCACATTATTTTTGGTGAAATTAACAAGTTTATACACAGTAAGCGTAACTGATTTTCAATTATTAAAGTGCAAAGCTTAAACAAACTTAGTTTATAGGTAAAAGTTTCAATTTCCAAAAACTTTGGAGGCAGCATAAGATTTGTCATTACACAACCCTCCTCAAAACCAATTTGGGGTTAATGTCAGGTAAAAAACAGCATTGTATAACGTAAACAAGAAAAATAAAATTTCAGCAATGACTGTTATGTATATGATTGCTTTTGAAAAAAAATACATTTGCGGGATAAACATCTGAATTAATTGAAAAGAAAAATAGCCATATTAGGAAGCACCGGGAGTATAGGTACACAAGCGTTAGAAGTAGTGCAAGCTAATCCGGATGCATTCGAAGTTGAGATACTTACCGCAGGCAGCAATGTTGAATTACTTGCAGAGCAAGCAGTACGTTTTAATCCCAATGTAATCGTAATTGGCTCAAGAGAAAAAGCTGAACAATTAAAATCGCTTGTGGCTAACTACCCAATTAAGGTGTTTAGTGGAGATGAGTCTATTGCCCAGGTTGTAAATTCCGAAGATATAGACATAGTTCTTACAGCCATGGTAGGTTTTGCAGGTTTAAGACCTACCATAGCAGCAATCAAAGCAAAAAAAAACATTGCGCTTGCAAATAAAGAAACCATGGTGGTTGCAGGTAAAATAATTAACGACCTTGCTAAACAAAACCACGTGGCTATATTGCCTGTAGATAGCGAACATAGCGCTATTTTTCAATGCATGGCTGGCGAATGGAAAAACCCAATAGAAAAAATCTATCTGACCGCCTCCGGTGGGCCATTTAGAGGCAAGAATCTTGATTTTCTAAAAAATGCTACGCTTGCAGAGGCGCTGAAACATCCCAATTGGAGTATGGGTGCCAAAATTACCATTGACTCGGCAAGCATGATGAACAAAGGTCTTGAAATGATAGAAGCACAGTGGTTATTTAATCTGAAGCCTTCGCAAATAGATGTGATTGTGCATCCCCAATCAATTATACATAGTATTGTACAATTTGCCGATGGTAGCATGAAGGCCCAGATGGGATTGCCAGATATGAAATTACCCATTCAATATGCCTTGGCATATCCCGTTAGATTAAAATCGGACTTTCCACGATTTGATTTTATAAATTATCCTCAACTCACATTTGAAAAAGCAGATACAACTGCATTTCGAAATCTGGCACTTGCTACCGAAGCCATGCATAAAGGAGGAAATACGCCATGCGTGTTGAATGCAGCAAATGAAATTGCTGTTGATGCATTTTTGAAAGAAAAAATAAGCTTTATCGGAATGAGTGATATGATTGAACGGTGTATGCAAGCTATTACTTATAGTTCAAATCCAAGCATAGATGAGTTGGTAGCATGTGATGCAGAAACACGTTCAGTTGCAACCAATACGATTTGATATTTATATCAAATCGCGCAAATCATTTATGCCCGGATAGCGCTCTGTAATAAATGCTTCGGCATACTTCACTCCTATTTGTCTGCCATACTCAGCACTGCGGGCTTTTATAGAATCAAGAAATTCAGGTGAACTAATATAGGTTGCGGGTTCATTGCTTTTGGGGTCGTGGAATTGCGATTTATAGGCCTTAATGCTTTCCATCTTAGCATCAATGTGCTCGCTAATATCTACCACAAAGGTTGGCACATGGTAGCGGTCTTGCGTGTAATGATATACAGCCCGCGGCCTCCAAGCTTGCTGTTGATGGCCATTGTATTCGGTACTAATTTTTGAAAGTCCTGATAAGAAGCAGGCATCGCTCACCAGGCGGCCACTGCGGCCATGATCAGGATGTCGGTCGTTAAGTGCATTGCACAATATGATAGTAGGTTGATACAAACGCACCATTTCAATAATCTTGAGTTTATTATTTTGGTTGTTTTCAAAAAATCCATCTTCCATTGCCAAATTATGTCGCACCGTGGAGCCCATAATCTGGCTGGCTGATTCGGATTCCTGCATTCTGGTTGCTGCAGTGCCGCGAGTTCCCAATTCGCCTTGCGTAAGGTCGATTACTCCGGCAGTCATTCCCATTTTAAGATGTTTTATAATAGTTCCTGCTGCACTTATCTCCACATCGTCAGGGTGCACTCCAAATGCTAAAATGTCAAGTTTCATAAATATTTTTATTTCCTATTTTTTTATTAATACTTGGGTAAAATGAAAGTCCTTAAGAAATACCATTTCGTAAAACCAATTTAAGGTAGCGTATTTTCTAATTTCTCATTAACTCAAGAGCGCTATCCATTGCGGCTTGCGATGGTGTTGCGCCACCTATCATACGTGCTATTTCCAATACTTTCTCTTGCTGGCTCAATTGTTTAATTTGCGTAAGTGTACGGGTGCCTTCCAATGTTTTAAAAACATTAAAATGTGTTTGCCCTTTTGCAGCTATTTGTGGTAAGTGTGTTATTGTAACTACCTGATGTCCTAATGCTATTTGCTTCATTACATTGCCAACTTGTATAGCTACATTACCTGAAACCCCTGTATCTATTTCATCAAATATCATGGTAGGTAAATGCACTGTTTGAGCAAGCAGCGCTTGAAGTGCAAGCATCAGCCGCGATAACTCTCCCCCACTCGCAGTTTTCGAAAGGTCTTTTAATGCATGACCCTTGTTTGCTTGAAATAACCATTGCATACTGTCCATACCAGTTGTCGAGAGGCTTGCATCTTCATTCAACATTACTTCAATTTTAAATCGTGCATCTGGCATGGTTAACTGTGTCAATATTTTTTCAACTTCGCTTTCTATCTTACCCGTAATTGCCTTTCGTTTTTTAAAAAGCGTATTTGCAAGTTCTTTGCATTTTGCCTTTAATTGTTCTACTTGCTTATTGCATGTTTCTATTTTAAGTTCAATACTGCTAAAATCATTTAGTTTTACTTCAAGTTCATTTTTAATCACCTGCAACTCATCTGTTGTGCGCACATTATGCTTGGTAAGCAATTTGTTCAACACAGTTAATTTATCATTTAAAAGTGTTGCCGCTTCTTCGTCATACACCAGGCCGTTGCTTTTATCTTCGCATTCATCAGCTATATCTTTAATTTCGATTAATGCAGAGCGCAAGCGCACCGCCATATCTTCGTAAGCCGCATCGTACCTTGAGACTTGTTGCAAGTGTTGTATCGCCTGCTTAATATAAGCAACTGCTGCATCATCACCGGACAGGATTTGCACAGCAGCCTGCAATTCCTTTTTAATTGCTTCCACATTCTCCAATACTTTCAAATCATTTTCTGTGGTTGCTGGATCGCCAGATGATAAAGCTATTGAAGACAATTCATTGTATTGAAATTGCCAGTAATCAAATTCGGATTTGGCTTTACGCTCCTCTTCCTGCAACTGCATCAGCTGCCATTGCGACTCTTTGAACGAATTAAAGGTTGCAGTATACTCAGCCATAAGCGTGGCATTACCGGCAAAAGCATCAAGTACCTGATAGCGATAAGCCACATTATCGAAAATGAAATGATCACGTTGTGAATGTATATCTATCAACTGCGATGTTACCTGTTTTAAAACCGAAAGTGTAACCGGAGTATCATTTATAAATGCTCTAGACTTACCATCTTTGGTAATTTCTCTTCGTATAGTACCTGCTATGTCATAGTCAAGATTGAGTTGACGAAATAGTGCTTCGAACAAATTATTATTAAAAATAAAATGTCCCTCGACAATACATTTTGATTGCTTGTCGAGCAGCGATTGACCATCGGCACGTACGCCTAATATCAAATTAAGAGCGCCAAGAATAATAGATTTGCCAGCACCGGTCTCGCCTGTTATAATATTCAAACCTGCATCGAAGTTTATATCAAGCGATTGTATGAGGGCATAATTATTTACTATCAGACGTTGAAGCATAGCTAATCTACTTTTATCGGGGCAAGTTTACTGTTTTTAAATGAAGAACAGCACCTATCTCCCATATACAGCAATTGAATTATTAACTTCTATATCTCAAGTTTTCTTTTAAAATGAGGCTTAAGGATGAGGTTGCGATTTATTAATACAAGGTAGTGGGCTTTGCATATTTTATCTTGACAAACGGTTTCGCGTAGTATATATTCGCACCTCCAAATGTAAAAAATCCTGCAATAACGAAGTGATCTAATAGACGCAAAACCCATCCTTAGCACTATTGGGTAACCTAAGAAATTAGAGTTGATGGATTTCTTACATTAATCGAAAAAAAGTAAAAATGACTTCATACAAAACAATTAATTAATTCAATAATTCAATGCTTAAAAAAACCATCCTACTAAGTTCACTTGCAATGCTAATGGTGACCTTTTCATTTTCGCAAGGCGCAAAACCTGCTCCAACTGCGGGCTCTGCTGCAGCCTCTGCAAACGATACCGTATCTTATCATGTAAAATTATATCAAAATGCGATGGTTTTTGGCGACCTTCTTGTTGCCAAAGAGGCCATGTTTAATTTACTCACTCAAAACCCTGGACGAATCGATTATATCGATTCGCTTGCTCGTTTGTATTACTCGTTAGGTAGCACTCAACAAGCTTTATTATCTGCTCGTATTGTGCTCGAAAAGCAAGCTGACAATGAGGCCATGCTTGAGATTACCGGAATTTGCTACGATGCATTAGGTAGTAAAAAAGAAGCACTCGATGCCTACGAAAAATTATACGCCAAATCGAAAAATGTAGGCTCATTGTATCAGATTGCCGTGTTACAGTACAGCCTGCAACGTGTTGGAGAATGCACCTTAACCTGTGACAACATTCTTAAAGACCCTGCAGCTGCAACTTCTAAAATTAACATCAGCTACGATCAATATAACGGACAGGATGTTCCAATAAGCGCAGCCATACATAACTTAAAAGGAGTAATGGCTAAAGATGCAAAAGATGATAAACAGGCAACCACTCATTTTGAAGAAGCCTTGAAAGTCTTTCCTGAATTTGAGCTTGCTAAAAACAATTTGGATTATATTAAAAACCCGCCTAAGGAGGAAGAATCAAAAGATAAAAAGAAGAAGTAATCGTAGTGAACGTTTATTATTCATAACGTTTTCTAAGACGAGTTTGTGGATTATCATAGTTATGTTTTTTTTCTTTAGCTAATTGCAATTCATGCAAAACATGAATTAGAGAAACAAAAAAACTGGTTGAAAATAAATTCAGAATATAAATCATAAAGAATCTATCAAAAAAAAGCTGCCTTATTTGGCAGCTTTTTTTATGTCCAAAGGCGAAATATAAAATTCACCTTTTGCTTTTCTAAAAATAATTACTTCATAAGGTCGAGGTTGGCTTCCTTCGGATTTGGGCCCCATTTATTCTCGCCCGGTTGGCCATCTGTAAACAATAATACCAATAACCAAATAGCTCCAATTAAAGGAATAAAAGCAATTAAAATAAACCAACCACTTTTGCCCACATCATGCATTCTGCGCACAAAGACTGCGAGGCCTGGCACAAAAAATACTAAAGCTGTAATCATGTAAATAAACCCATAAGGCAAGGGTTCAAAATTTGTTCCCAATAAACTATCCAACAACATTGCTGGTATCAGGAACACTAACTGACAAACTGCAAACATCCAGTACTCCATTCTGCGCGCACGCGTTTTAAAATCGCCATACTGTTTTAAAGCTTTAATAAACCAATTCATAATTTTTTTTGTTTAAGGTAGTCCTACTCTTAGGTTTTTCGGTTTCACCCTGCCATTCAATTAGGAGGTCAGTTTCCTTTTGTTTAAAACGTTGAATTCAATAATTACAAATAAAAAGTAATTTCTTAAAGAGTAAACCATTTTGAAAATTATTTTTTACACAATGCCACTGTTTGATCAACGTAAAAATGAATATCGGTAAGTTGCTTATCGGGAGTGGGCTCTCCACGACCATTTCCTAGTCTTACAGCTATGGCATTAAGCGAAGGAAACACAAAAATATATTGCCCCAAAATGCCACGGGCAAAATAACACTGAATACCATTTTTATTAATACACCACCAGTGTAAACCATAGCGCAAGCAGGGTGTGCCATCGCTTTCTGCAAGTTGATTTGGTGTGGTAGAGTTGATTACAAAGGATGTATCAACAATTTGTTGTCCGTTATAATTTCCCATTTGCAAATACAGTTTTCCGATACGTGCAAAATCACGGGCGGTGGCATTAAAACAACAATACGCTTTCTCAAGGCCATCCTTTCTATCAACACTCCATAGTGCCTTGTGCTCTGCTTGTAGGGGTATCCAAAGCTTTTGCGCAGCATATGCTGCTAGCGACATTCCTGTAGCTTTTATCACTATCATGCCTAGCAACTCGCTGTTACAACTTTGATAATTAAATACTTTACCCGGAGCTTCACGCGCTTGT
Organism: Bacteroidota bacterium; assembly: GCA_016714535.1. Lineage (NCBI taxonomy): Bacteria > Pseudomonadati > Bacteroidota > Bacteroidota bacterium. The sequence continues at coordinate 198,917 of JADKDR010000005.1, read as the reverse complement.
AAGTTAGCACAAAGGTTATACAAGTCTGTTCCATAATAAGCCTTTGTAGTAATGCTAAATGCACTGCTGTAAGCCTCATCCCATTCTAACCCCGAGGCCATTTGTAACAAATGCCTGATGGTTATTTTATTATTCGCACCGATATTGAACTCATCAATATAATTACCTACTGCATCATCCAGCGATCTTATTTTTCCTTCGCGCAAGGCACAACCTACAAGTACATTCACTATGCTCTTGGCAACTGAAAACGACCCTGAAATAGTTGTGTCATTATATCCATCCCAATATTTCTCAAAGAGTAAACTGTCATTCTTAATTATTACAAATGCTTTGCTGTCCCATGCTTCCATAAGTGTATCAAAGTCTTGCAGCATGGTGCTTTTGTTATAAGAGGTGTGTAAATTCCATGGGGCGCCAGAGGTAGCAGCAATTGTATTATTTTCAAATATTTTATAGTCATCAATATCTGCATACGTATGATAGATAGCCTTATAAAGGTGCCTGTTACCGGTAAGGAACATACCTGCATTTACCACCAAAATAATTGTGATGAAAACGAGAAAAACTTTTTTCATAAGTCAAAATGTTTATTGCAATAATAAGAAAGTAAAAATCATTTTTCAAGATTTATTAAAACCTGTTAAATCCTGAAATATAAACCATCAAACTCAAATGTTGTACTTGCAAAACAGTCCTCTATTTTTTAAGCTTAACTAAAAAAAGCAAACTTTACTTGGATGCACAAAAAAAGCCCGCTTGAGCGGGCTTTTACATATGTTAGGATAACTCCATTAAACCAAATTATTTGGCGGGTGCTGGTGCAGGCGCTGGTGCAGCGGTGGCAGCCGGTTGTGTGGTGTTAGCAGCAGGTGCCGGTTGTTGCCCTACGGATACTCCGGTAGATAAACGGTCCTTTAATCGGCTTTCTTCCACTGTGGTTTCGGTAGCTTTCGAAGTATTTATTTTAGGAGCAGCAAAACTTGCCAATAATACCAGAAACATTAATCCTGCTCCAAATCCCCAAGTTATTTTTTCAAGGCCTTCGGTTGTACGTTGCGCACCGGCAAACTGATTGGCTCCGCCTAAACCTGCGGCAAGGCCTCCACCTTTGCTGCTTTGTATTAATACGATGCCTCCTAGTAACAGGGCTACAATGATGATAATAATTGATAATAAGAGATACATTTTTATTCTGTGTTTTTTAGTTTTTCAATTCGGGCTGCAAATAAATGACTTTTATCGGGATATTTCAAACATAATTTTTCGTAAGCTTTTATTGCTTTTTCGGCCAATCCTTGCTTTTCAAATATAGCCGCAAGTGTCTCACTTACCACATCATCATTAAACTCCACACTTTTGCGAGCCATATTGCTGGCTTTATAAAAACTTGCCTTCATAGGCTCAATGCGTGGGTCTTTTTCAATAAACTCATCAATAATGCTTGTTTTATCATCATCCTTTCCCACAAATTCGATCTCAAATGATGGCTCAACATCGATCTTACTTTCTATAAATGTCTGTATCAAATCACTATTCGATACCGACTTTTTAACTGTAGATGGACTTTTAATCTTTTTCAACCATCCAAAAAAATCATTGTCTGTGTTTTCTGTTACATTATCATTTGTTGTAACATAAGCGTGCTTTTCGAGGCTCTCCTCTTCCTCATCAACATCTGATATTGGTAAAACGGTAGATGCTTCAGTTATTTCCCGGGTTAATGGAATTTCCTCTTCATCAACCGCGAGCGGTTCATGGGTTGGTTCCGCTTCAAGTATTTGTTGCAAGACCTCAGAATCATCCTCTGCTGATGGAATTTCAATCTCTTTAATTCTTTCACTAATAATTTGTTCCAAACTTTGGTTACTGGCCATTTCATGAGCAGCCTCATCATCGCTACTTATCTCCTCTTCTCCGGTTAAGTCGGATTCTAATTCCAATTCTTCTGCTATTTCAGGATGATTAAAATCAATTCCAATATCCTCACTTGTAATATTTATTTCAGCAGCTTGTGCTGTTTCATTAGAAGACATTTCCAGCTCCTTAGCTGCTTCAATTGACATCATAAGTTCCTCAATTTCTTGCATTTGGGCTGTATGCATCTCTTCTGCAATTTGATCCTCTGCTTTTGCTTGCAATTCTATTTCGTCTAACCGCGAACTAATTATTTGTTCCAAACTTTGGTTACTGGCAATTTCATGTGCTGCCTCATCATCCGCATTTATTGCCTCTTCCTGTGTTGACTCATCAACTTGCAAAGCCGCCTCTTCAGCAATTTCGGGATGTACAAAGTCGATACCAATATCCTCACTAGTCATATTAAAATCATTGGCCTGCATAGTTTGTTCTTCTGCAACTTCAGCTTCCAAGCTATCACTTACTATATCGTGTTCAACATCAATTTCAATTTCAGTTTCAAGCCCTGTTGTATCTATTATTTCATCATCGAAATCATTAGCCTGTATAGTTTGTTCTTCTGCAACTTCAGCTTCTAGGTTACTTGTTAGTATATCATTAGCTGCATCAATTTCATTTTCAATCGTTGTTGCATCTACTATTTCATCGGTTGAAAATGTGGATGTCTCATCTTCAAATGTTGAATTGCTTGCTTTATTATCTGCATAGTCGACCTTAATTTCATCAGCTGGTTGTGCTTCGAAATTATTCTCGAGATTTTGTAGTATTCCATCCGTAAAGTTATGCATGACCTTATCGGTAGTTTGCAAGTTCAACGCTGCCAGTTCGCTATCCGAGACTAATGTGCAAGTATCTTGGTCAGTATCGCTATCAGCCTGCTCTTGCATTTCATAATGCTGATTAATAAACTCATGTAACTTACTACGATCAGGCGCATAAATAGCTGCTTGCTTTATAGCGTGTGCAAAGTCTACTTTATTGGTACTATGCAACACTTTTGATTTCACAAAATGTGCCGCTTGAAAATAAGGAAAGCGGGTAATAATGTCGTCAAGGTACTCTAATGTTGCATTGTTTAAATACCCCTCCTGACTTATGTACTGTAGTATACTATTATTGCTCATGATGATAAAGATATCAAGGCAAATGTAAAAATTGAAATCATATTGTTTATCAGTTTTAGTGGAAATTGCGCATTTCTCTGTAAAAGGAGAATGCAATTTCTGATACATTTGCCCGAAACTATACAAGTTATATGCAGGACATTATAGACAAAGCATGGGAAAACCGCGACCTGCTTAAAGATGAAAGCAGCAGGCAAGCTATACGAAATGTAATTGAGGCGCTTGACAAAGGAAAGCTTCGCGTGGCAACACCAACGGACGATGGCTGGCAAGTAAATGATTGGGTTAAACGTGCGGTAATCATGTATTTTCAAATATGTGAAATGAAAACCATGCATGCAGGGCCAATGGAATTTTACGATAAAATGGAATTGAAGAATTCGTACGAACAACTGGGAGTGCGTGTGGTACCGCATGCTGTAGCACGCTATGGTGCTTATATAGCCAAAGGGGCAATACTAATGCCATCGTATGTCAATATTGGCGCTTATGTAGATAGCGGTACTATGGTTGATACCTGGGCCACCGTTGGTTCCTGTGCTCAAATAGGCAAAAACGTGCACCTGAGTGGCGGAGTTGGCATAGGCGGAGTGCTCGAACCCGTGCAAGCAGCTCCGGTAATTATCGAAGATGATTGCTTTATTGGTTCGCGATGCATTGTGGTAGAAGGGGTGCGCGTATGCAAAGAAGCTGTGCTGGGCGCAAATGTGGTACTTACCATGTCAACCAAAATAATTGATGTAACCGGGCCAGAACCTATAGAAATGAAAGGTATTGTGCCTGAACGCTGTGTTGTAATTCCCGGTAGTTATACTAAAAACTTTGCTGCAGGAACGTATCAGGTTCCATGTGCGCTTATTATTGGAAAGAGAAAAGAAAGCACCAATACCAAAACCTCACTTAACGATGCGCTCAGAGATTTTTCGGTGGCAGTGTAAGTATGCAAATAAGGTAGCTGCATTTTTATTTCTAAAAAAATCTATCAATCAATTTTTTATTTTAGGTTTGCCATTATCAATTTAACTTCTTTAAGCCAATGCCATACGAATTTAATGATGCTACCGTAGTTGATGTACAAAACGAATCGGATGTTGTAAAACGATTTTACATAAAAATGCCTGAAGCTCAAAGCAGCAATTTCAAGGCAGGACAGTTTGTTATGCTCGATTTGCCCATTGATAGCAAATACACTAACCGAAGTTATAGTATTGCCAGTGCTCCCTCTTCCGATGGCATAATTGAATTATGCATTGTTCTTAATCCTACAGGGCTTGGCACCCCATATTTATTCGAGCATTACAAGCCCGGGTTTACTTGTAAAGTTTCGCGCTTCTTAGGTAAGTTTAACTTGCCCGAAGTAATAGATACCGACATATGCTTTATATGCACCGGTACGGGCATAGCTCCCTTACGTTCCATGTTGTTGGATGTTTTCAATAGACAAATGCCGCACAAAAATTTGTATATGGTATTTGGTAATAGATTTACGAAAGATGTTTTATACCGGGGCGAAATGGAAAAGCTTCAGGAAGAGCATCCTGAGTTTCAGTTTATGCCGGTATTGTCTCGCGATAATGCCGATTGGAATGGCCGCAAAGGCTATGTGCATTCAATTTACGAAGAAGTTTTTGCTGACAAACGACCTGCTAAATTTTTTATTTGTGGATGGGCCGATATGCTCAAAGAAGCACGTACTCGCCTCGAAGCAATGGGCTATGATAAAAAAGCTATTAAATTTGAATCGTACGACTAATACCGATATTTAGTTTTACTCATTTACATAATTATTATCAAGGTAAATTAAGAAAGTTACTATCACAACAAGGATGCGTATTTTGATTTTATTAAATAAAATCCTGAGCAACTGTCGCCAATAAATATGAAGAATAACAAAGGATGGTTTATTGTTTTTGAAGGTGTAGATGGAAGTGGCAAATCTACACAGATGGAAAAGCTCATTTCTCGATTAAAAATGCATAATCAAAAAGTATTTGAAACATGTGAACCTACCCCCTATGCTATTGGCACCATGATACGCGAAACCCTTCAGCATAAGAGTACCATGGCACCTGAAACGTTGGGCGCATTGTTTGTTGCCGACAGGCTTGAGCATATTCTTAACTCTGAACATGGTATGCTCCAACATCTTGGGCAAGGCACTCACGTAATTTGCAGCCGTTACTATTTTTCGAATTATGCTTTTCAATCAGAATATGTGCCTGTTGATTGGTTGGTGCAAGCTAATAGCCTGAGTAAAAAACTACTTAAAGCCGATTTTACTTTTTATATTAATACCGACCCAGCACGTTGTGCTCAACGAATACTTGAAAACCGAAATAATAAAGAATTATTTGAAACAGAAGAAAAGATTCATAAAGCACATAATGCGTTTATGAGTGCCTTCGAAAACTTTGGAAGCGATGAAAATATCATCCTGATAGATGGCAATCGGGATGTTGAATCTATACATACAGAAATATGGGAAATTGTAAGTAAACGTATTTCATAAAAAAAACAAAAAATGGAACAAGTTGAAAAATTGAAATATTTAAAGCACGATGCAATTTACTTATTGAAAAAGCTCAGTGGAGACGAAGTACCCGATTGGGGACTGATGAATGTTCAGCAAATGATAGAACACCTTAGCGATAGTGTGCGCATTGCCAATGGCAAAGATCCTCATAGCCTGATAACACCAGCCGAGAACCTTGAAAAATTGCAGGCATTTATGTTGAGTGATAAAGAGTTCAGACCCAATACACCAAACAGCTTACTGCCAAAAGCTCCTGCGCCAGTAAAACTGGCAAACATAGCAGCTGCCATAAAAGAATTGGAGCAAGAAATTTCGGATTTCGAATTATTCTTTTCTGATGATCATTCTAAAATTCAAATGAACCCGTTTTTCGGACCGCTAACATTTGAGCAATGGACCCATTTATTTCACAAACACTTCAGGCATCATTTACGGCAATTTAAACTAATAGCTTAAGGAAAAATTTAGAATCCGAAATCGCCTAACAGCTTCACTTCTTTCAATGCAGGTAATTGATTGAAGTTTCTAAATTATTTAAACTATTACTTCCTTAGCTAGCGAATAGTAGCAATGTTTGGAAGTCGGCAGGGAAATTTCGCTTCTGAACTGTAAAACATGCCCTTTTAAAGCTTCTATTAAATGTAAAATATTTCATTATTATTTTTAGTTTTACAAACTAATTAATAGAGGGCTTGTTTGGACAAATGTGCACCATTATAAGCCTCATGAATTTTTCGCATGCATAACACAAATATTTTGAATACTTTATTACGTAGAAAATATTTTCGTCTTCTTTCAAATGCTTTTGTGAGTTGGATAATGTTTTTGTTATTTTTAATGCTTCCTTCAAAAAGCTTTTCGCAGCTATGCCCATGCGATAACTTTGGACCAGATACAGCCTGTGGAGCCATAAATCTATCTGTGAGCACGCAAGGAGTAAATCTTTTTTGCATTAACAACACCGTTGCCATTTCAATAGATAGTACCAAAGGTTCTATAGACTCTATCTATGTATGTTGGGGCGATGATCAATACTCGGCCCTGCCGGGCAATTTTCTTGGCGTGGTAACGCACAAGTACGATTACCCTTCTGACACCTGCACACCTTGTGGAAAAATATTTGCAACCATAAAAATTTGTGCCGTAGACACCTGCGCTTTCGGATATAGCTATGCAGATTTTAGCACTACCATCACCATTAGAACTAATCCCAATGTTGGCTTTTATTTGCTGAGTGATACCATTTGTGCTAACGAACCATTTATTATACAAACCGATACGGTTTGTTCAAATAGTTGCCTGATAGATTCGTCAGAATATACCTGTGTTATGGGCGACAGTACTTTTACAGGCATAGCTTATCAGATTAGCCCCAATACAACTACCATATTTGCTCCTCCTATCATTCCGTGGCAATATGCTAATGCAGGAAATTATGTTGTTTCGTTAACTATGGGAAATGGCTGTGACACACTAACGCAAACCCTTCCGATACATGTAAGGCCCCCTACTTTTATTCATCCGGTTATCAGCCTTACAGATTCTTGCGCCCCTGCAATAGGGCTCACGCAACTTAATGGAATTGCCTTCGACTCGGTGTTATGGTCGGCCTGGCTGGGTTTTCCAATTATTACCATGCCTGCTGATTCCACTCCACTCATAACAGCAAATGACAGTGGACAATACCAGATACATGTTGAAGCTTATGGATGTTGTTTTCAGCCGGCTATATGCACTTGGGATACGATATTTAGTTTATTGCCCGGGCCAAAATTTTCGCTAATGACCATACCACCAATTTGTGATTCAGGATTTGTAAATAATTTTAATGGCATATTTAATCCTCAAGGAAGCATTACCAATTATCAATGGACATTTACAGGTGGTAATCCTGCAAGCGCCACCACAGCTAACCCGCCCCCGGTATTTTATAATACTCCGGGAGTACATCCCGTAAAGTTAGTGGTTACAAGCCCTTGTGGCACCGATTCGCTTTCTACTAATGTTACAGTCAATGCTCATCCCGAATTAAATATTGTAACCAACACCTTAGATGGATGCGATACACTCACAGTGTTTGTTACCAACAATTCGCCAAGTGGGCAAACGTACAACTGGAATGCACCAGGAGCCAGTTATCTTAATGGTACAACCAATACGAGCACTAATCCTGTATTGTTTTACAACACACCTTCCAACTATATTTTCAGTGTTGCCGCCTCTACTGCAGGCTGCCCTGATACTACAGCATTTTTTAGTTTTGCACTCAATGCAAATCCTCAATTAAGTGTACTTGCAACTATTCCGGATTCATGCCTTGCATTTAATTTAAATCTATCCAACTATTTTAGTTTAACACCGCAACCAACTGATAGCGGATACTCATGGGTAGTAATTGATACATCAGGAAATATTTATTTAAACGATAATTCGTCAAATCCTGCCGCCATAAATATCAATCAGTTTACAACGTATATCGTAACCGTTATTGCCTGGAACTACTGCGACAGCATCGTTCTTACTGATACATTTACGTTAATACCTCCGGCAATTTTTTCGGTGCCAAACGATACGGTTTTATGTAAATATGATCCGGCATTACCACTTGCCATATTAACCAACCCTCCCGGTTTATGGTCATGGAATGGCATCCCGATTACTTCGTTTAACCCAACTTTAGCGCAGCAACAGCAGAATTATTTGTTGTACACCTATGGAAGCGGCAGTTGTGAGCAGCGCGATAGTTTTATTGTTGATGTAACAGGCGCAACACTATATGCAGGAGATGACACTACGCTGTGTAGCAATGGCACCATTTTTAATCTTACAGGTAATATTCCCGGTGGTGTATGGTGGGGCAATGGAATAATAGATACACTTACGGGTGCTTACAATCCGGGACTGGCCTACCCAATAAATGATACCATCGTTTATACCATTACAGATCCAAACGGATGTATTACCCCTGACACGCTTATGGTAAACTTTTTTGCACCTATCAATTCAAACTTTGCAACCTTTGGTTTACCATGCAAAGGGACTCTCTTAAGTTTTGTAAATGGCATTGCCGGAGCAACAGCGATTTGGGATTTTGGCGATGCTTCGCTGCAACTCACAGGAGATTCGGTAACGCATGCCTATTTACTAACCGATACGTTTACGGTTACCATGTACCTTCAGGATAACCTATCGGGCTGCCGCGATACGGTTGACACTGCCATCATCATCTCGGAGCCGCCCAATGCTTTATTCTCCTTAGTAACAGACGAGGGTTGTACCACCCTGCCTGATAGTGTAATTAATCAGAGTACCTTCTTTTGGGATGCAACGTATAACTGGGATTTTGGAAACAGTGTGACAAGCAACTTGTTTGATCCACCGGGCACATCCTACACAGCCTTAACAGGAGATACTATAAAATATCTGGTTACCTTAACTGCCACAAACTTATGCGGAAGCGCAACGTATACTGATACGGTTACAGTTTGGCCTATTCCCGAAGTTTTGTTTGGTGTGCAATTGGGAGATAGCTGCTCGCCTGCTCCAATTAATTTTTTAAATATTACCGAAGGTGGCGCAACCAACTATTGGTGGTATATAAACGACAGCCTTTACAGTTCTGCTCAGGTTTTAGGTCAACAAATTTTTCTTGCCGATTCGCTCGATAGCCTTTATACGGTTATGCTGGTAGCATCTAACCAATGTGGCATCGATACCGGAATTCAATACGTTACCATTCAACCTAATAATGTGCAAGCCTTTTTCAATACTGATTTTACATTTGGATGTGTTCCCCTTACAGTAAATTTTAGTAGTATAGCCTCACAATCTGCAACGGTGCAATGGGATTTTGGTGATGGCAACACTGGCTTTGGCGATACTATTACCCATACGTTTGATAGTGCCGGTACTTATATTGTTTGGCAATGGACTGATAATTACTGCGGGTTCGATTCGGTATCACAAACCATTACTGTTTTCGATAAACCCAATTCGGGCTTTGTGGTAAAGCCAGTAAATTGTGGTAACGAACCTGTTTCATTTTTGGATACCACCCAATTTACGCTAGGCAACTATTGGATATATGGCGACAACTCGGCACCTGATAGTAATTTGACCATGACCACTCATAGCTATACCGATACAGGCCTTGTAACGGTGCAATTGATAACCTACTCGGTAGGAACAGGATGCCGCGATACGGCATCACAGGTTATTAAGTTGCTTGACTATCCTCATGCTAATCTTACTTTTCCAAAAATAGACGGATGTGTTCCGCTTACGATAAATTTTATTAGCACGAGTACGCAAGCCAACTATTATCAATGGAGTACCGGAACCGGTGACACGCTCAATGGTGCCAACCCCAGTTACAATTATCAGGTACCTGGACAATTTACTGTAACATTAACTGCCATTGATAGCAATGGCTGTAAAGACGACACAGCCTTCAGTTCTATTAATGCTTATCCGGTGCCTCAAGCTATAATAAGTGCGGTGCAACAACCTCCGTGCAGCACACCTGCCAACCTGGTGCTTAATGACCTGAGCATAAATGGCGGAATATCATTTTGGGATTTGGGTGGAGGTGACACAAGTAATCAGAGCAATCCTGTATTTAGTTTTACCGATACAGCAACTGTAAACATTATGCTTATAGCATCAAATATTTATTACTGTGCCGATACTGCATACGATACCATAAAAGTTTTTCCAGAGGTTAAGGCAGATTTTACTTCTTCTGCCACCGAAGGTTGTTATCCTATTTCAATCAGCTTTAATAATAATAGTATGAATGCTACCGGATATTGGTGGCAATTTGGTGATGGCAACGAAAGCTATCTGCAAAATCCTTCAAACACGTATTTTCAGGGAGATACTTTTCAAGTTATACTTATTGCTTCAATAGACTCAGCATGTTTTGATACCTTAAAAAAAGACATTGTAATATTTCCCGATCCTCAGCCTATTGCAGATTTCTATGCATCGCCCAACCCTGCCAATTTAATGAATCCCTCCATCTACTTTCAAAACTTGTCGCAATACGGGTCAACCTATTACTGGTGGTTTGAACAGGGACAAACCTCAACAACTTTTAATGCATCCTATACTTACCCTGCTGTGCCTGCCTCCTACCCTGTTATGTTGGTGGTAACAAATGATTATGGTTGCCGCGATACCTCCATTAAAGAAGTGGTGGTGAATGATACCATTTTATTTTTTGTGCCTAATGCATTTACACCTAATGAGAATAATGTAAACGATGGCTTTACCATGTATGGTGTAAATATCGACTTTGTCGATATGACCATTTTTACCCGTTGGGGCCAACCGGTTTATCGCAGTCAGGGCCAAATGCCAACACCATGGAATGGCCGCTATAATAATGATGGAAGGCTTGCTCCACCCGGAGTGTATGTATACCAATTCTTCATTACCGACAAAGCCCAAAATAAATTCGAACGCAAGGGTTTTGTAAATCTAATCAGGTAAGGATCATTTACACAAGCAATGCTGTGCATTCAATTTCTGTTAGTTTGTAATACTGGCTGCAACATTTATCAATAAAAAGTTCGGTGTGTTCATTACTAACAAGATTAATTGTACACCCTCCCAACCCACCTCCGGTTAATTTAGCTCCATAAAACCCACTACATGATTGGGCAATAGCTTTTAATGCTTCTATCTCAGGGCAACTGATATAGTAATAGTTACAAAGCTCATAATGGGTTTGGTTAAATAATTTCCCCATGGTTTCCATATCTCCTGTCATAAGTGCTTGCTCGTAGTTTGCAAACCTGTACATTTCATTAATCATATACGTTGCGCGCATGTAAACTGCGGGATGAAGCAATTGTTTTATCTGCCTTAAGTCAGCTATACTCACATCGGCAAGGCATTGAGCCTGATGCACATGCTGGTTTACAACTTCAACCGCATCATAACAATCTTCGTTACACTGATTAAGATGACCACCTTGCGACAGATTATGTTTTACATGCGAGTTCAATACTATCAGGTTACAATTATTTAGATTGCATGGTATATGGTAATAGTTGAAAGTGCGGCAATCAAGTATCAATGCTTGTCCAACCTTTGACAACAATGAAGCCGCATGATCAAGCAGTCCGCATTTTACATTAGCAAAAAGCACTTCAGCTTTCATGCAAAGTTTTGCAAGTTTAATCTCTTCTATATGCAAGCCGAACAACGTACACAGCGCTTTGGCAAATGAGGTAGTAAGAGCGGCCGATGAAGAGAGCCCTGCGCCAATAGGAACATCGGAATCAACAACCGCATCAACACATGGAAAATGATGACCGAATTTTTCCTGAAGTTGAAATAACACTCCATACAAGTAATTTTGCCAATGCCCGGGCATTGTCGGTTGAAGATGTGCATGATCAATCGTAATCCATTGTTCGAAGTGAGCAGAATATATACGCGATACCTTAAGTTGATTGAGGACAATGCTTGTGGTAACAGTGAACGGTAAGCCCACCGGCATTACTTTTCCCAAATTGTAATCAGTATGCTCACCAGCAAGATTAATCCGTCCACAAGTGATTGCCTGGGTACCAAGAGTTCTTACTTTAGTCAAATCAAACATACAAATTGTTCAAATCTTTATGCCTTAACAAACTAGGCCATATTTTTTTTAATGAATATTGTGCAAATTATCATTCAATAACTCATATGGACAAACAAAATCAAAAATTCTATATTGCTATTATAGGTGGCCTGTTTTTTATTTTTGGCTTTGTAACATGGCTCAATGCTACCCTGATTCCCTATTTAAAGATGGCATGCGAGCTTACTAATTTTCAGGCCTTTTTTGTAACGTTTGCCTTTTACATGTCTTATTTTTTCATGGCAATACCATCATCGTATGTATTAAGAAAAACCGGATTTAAAAATGGGATGTCGTTAGGTTTATTTGTTATGGCAGTGGGCTCAATGATTTTTATTCCTGCTGCAACCTCGCGCACCTATTGGCTTTTCTTGTTTGGTTTGTTTGTGCAGGGAGCAGGACTTACCCTACTGCAAACAGCCAGCAATCCATACATTACCATTTTGGGCCCAATAGAAAGTGCTGCAAGACGCATAAGCATAATGGGTATATGTAATAAAGTAGCCGGCATATTGAGTCCGTTAATTTTGGCAAGCATTGTAATGGCAGGTGCCGATAAACTTGAAATTGAATTAAAAACGATGGATGCTATACAAAAAGCCAATACGCTTGATATGTTGTCGTCACGAGTTATTTTGCCTTATGTAATCATGGCTATAGCTTTAGTGCTGCTAGGGTTAATCATCCGTTTTTCGCCATTGCCCGAAATTAATGAAGAAGAAAATGACAAGCCTGAAGAAGATTCCAACAATCGTTCAATTTTTGCGTATCCACAATTGATATTTGGCGTGCTCGCAATTTTTCTTTATGTAGGTGTAGAAGTAATAGCAGCCGATACCTTATCTAACTACGGAAAATCCATTGGCATTCCAATGAAAGAAGCAAAAACCTTTCCTTCGGTTACACTTACTTGCATGCTTGTAGGATACGTAATTGGAATTTTTGCCATTCCAACATTTATTACACAGCAAACTGCACTTAAACTTAGCGCAGGTTTAGGAATTATTTTTTCTTGTTTAATTTATTTCCTGCATGGTTATGCCTCTATATTTTTGATTGCAGCACTTGGATTGGCAAATGCTTTAATGTGGCCTGCAATATGGCCCTTGGCAATAGATGGCATAGGCAAACACATAAAAACCGGAAGTGCCATGCTCATTATGGGTATAGCCGGTGGTGCGCTTTTACCTTTACTTTATGCAGCTATTGGAGATGCTTATTCCTTGAAAGCCGGTTATCTTATTATGATACCCTGCTACTTCTTTATCTTATGGTATTCGAATGCAGGATTTCATCGGAAGGCAGAATCAAAATAATTTATCTACCAGTGCAAAACAAATCCCACGTTAATGGCATAAGCAAAATAATTTGTTTTAGCACTTGCATTGTAAATCGAATTGAACTTATCAGTTGATTTATCAATTGCCTTATAGCTTTTATTTTCAGTTAAAAGGGGTGCATATACAACACCAATTCCAAATTTAAGCGATGTATGTTTTGCCATTCGGTAGTAGCCATCAAACTTTGCATTTATGGCAATCGTGCTCCTTTTCAAATTATCATTGGTTCCTTTCAATCTCTTATTTTTTGCAAAATCATAGGTCCGGTCATCCAGTTGATTGAAAACCACTTCCGATCCCGGAATAGCAGATTGCTGATCAATATCATCGGATGTAACCAGGATATTATACGTTGAACCGTTATCAAAGTAGTCATAATAGGTAACTTTGTTCTTGGTAATGGTGTCAATCTGATACAAGCCTTCAAAATTTGCTGTATAATCAAAATAAGAGATGTTCTGAAACATCATATACGAAGGCCCTGCGCTAAACTCAAATGAAACTTTGTATTCAGAGGCTTTCGTTTGGGTATACATTTTTCGCCATTTAAAAAGTACCGGTAAATTTAGAATATTATAAGCAATTTCTTCTTGAGATTCTGCAAGCAAGGTTACACGCCTGCGGTAATCGTCCACACCATCATTTGCCTTAAACGTATAAATAATATCCTCCGTAAGTGTGTACTTTGCTTCAAACGTTGTGAAATTTGCTCCCAGCGAAATTCCTGTTGTCTTTTTCATTTTTCCAAAGTAATATGAAAATTCAGCTCCATAAACCGGGTTCATAACGATTCCTGCGTTTTTAATTTTTCCCTGAGCTGATTCATTAAAATCCATCCCGGTATATCCGTTGTTATTAAGTTCAGGTAAATTCATTGGTACTGAGTTGGCTTGCCCGCCTACTATAAAAGCGATACTGGTTTTGTTTGTAAAATAGTTTTTGGGGCAACCACGATTTTTTACATCACCATATAAATAATCGCAATCATCAATTTCATCCGGCACGCCATCCATATCAAAATCAGGGCAACCGTTGGCGGTAATATCACCTTGTTCTTTCAAACAAAAATCTTCATCATCAGGCACCCCATCGCTATCAGAATCATTCGTACATTTAAAATCAGGATTTCCGATTCTTGTTATCGATTTTATTTTGAATTCATCCCCTTCCAGAATCAATACTACTTTGAGCGCGCTTGTTGATTCAAAACTAAATGTGCGGTCCGCGTATTTCGTAATAAATTCTGCTATGCGGCTTTGTACAATGGTATCATCAAAAAATGTAATACCATGCTTATTCATCTTATTTATTTTGAGCGTGTTCATTAATGAACCAGGTTCATCAAAAACAAACTTGCGGTATTTTTCGCCTGAAATTTTTCGGGTAAACTCGAATGATAACAGATTCGGATTTCTATTGTCCCCATGTTTTATTTTATCGATTGCTTCCACATTAAGACTTTTAAATTGGAATGTAAGATCATGGGCATATAATTCTTCACTTTTTAAACTGTCTAATTTATATGGTTTCGTATCATCCAGCGAAGAAGGCCTATAAACAGCATTAATATCATCATCAATGGTAGCTCCGCTAGAAAATAATTTAGCGTGATATACACCGGTCCGGTAATAAGGTAAGTCCAGGCCGGCAGAGTCAATGCCAACGGTCCAATACTCTTGCAATTGGTTAATTACATAGTTTATTACAGAATCAGATTTCTCTACTTCGGATTGTGCTAATGAAATTACAGGCAATACCATTAGCAATATATATAAACTCAATTTTTTCATGGCAGCAATTAATTATGGATGATTATTATTCGAGTTGATATCTTCTGCATATCCTTACTTTGCAACTCAAGCGAATAAATGCCATCAGATAAATTATTCAGCTTAAGCGGTGAGGTTAGTTCATACTTTTTCTTTTCAATCAGATCTTGAAAAACAAGTTGACCAATATTATCATATACACGTAGTGTTATATCACCATAAATTTTACCATTAAGCATAAAGGTAAAATTGCCATTGCCCGGATTAGGAAAAATATCTAACTTGATACTATTATCTTGAGCAGGTTGTTCCAAATAACGATTATAAGCATATGGCCCGTTATAATAAACCTTGCTTCGACATTCGCCACTGCGCAATAAAACCCACCATGCATAATGAATAGTATCTAGTCCTTGCGAATCAACATACTTAATGTCGGGAACAAAAAATTGGTAAACTTGTCCTGCTATGGCAAGAGGCACACCCAGGCTATCCGGTTTTAAAATACTTGGAATGGTATCATATCCCCACTGATATCCGTTTACTGTTCCAGTAGAATCTGTATAGGTTGCATCCATCGAATTATCAGGGTATACCAGTATGTTGCCGGGTTGCTTTATAAAAATTTTACGTTCCTGTATCGAATCATTATTTACGGTTAAATTAACGCTTTGTGATTCAGTAGCAAAACAACCACCCAATGAATCATTATTATATGCCGTTACTGCAATTTGAACGGTGTTGGTTATATTGTCAAAAGAGATAACGGTGTTGGGATTAGTGGTATCGGCAATAAAAACATTTGGACCTGGCAGGGCATACCAAATATAAGTAACACCGTCCTGAATAAATGACGGGGAAATATTAAAATTAATATTCGTTGACCCTCCGCAAAGATCGATTTCAGTTTGATTACTTGTTAAAGATGAAAACAAAGGAGGTTTTGGTAAAGGCAATACATTAACAGTAAAAACAGCTGATGACTGGCATCGTACATTATTATCTATATAGGTTGCAATGATGTTATATTTGACAGGAATAATAGTGTTATTGAGATTATTATTTAGGGTATCTTCTATAAATGCATTTGGCAATTCAGGTAGTTGAGGATTGTTGCCTGTAATATTTACAACACTATCTGATGTCCATGAATAAAAAATATTTGATGTAGCATAAAGCGGAACTATCTCATATTGGAATTGCAATCCACTGCATACGGAACTACTCGAATCATAAATGAACGGGGTAGGATTTACAAGGAGTTCAATAGAATCTAATCCAATACAACCGGAAGCAGAAGTTATTGTATAAAAATATTTCACCACAATTGGGGATGCCGTTATATTGATGATGGAATCCTTAATTAAATTGGTAGTACCTACTGCCGAAAGCGGTATTATACCGCTAACCGGACTCCGCTGCCAAACTAAGGTGGTGTTCGAAGTTGCACTCAATCCAATATAACTATAAACAGATCCACTACAAATGGTATCGCGTTTTACGCTATCAAGCAAAACCGGTTTGGGCAATACAGTAACAATAATATTTTGCGTATTGATGCAGCCTTCAGGTGTGGTAAGTTTAACAATATATGTAACATCAATAGCGAATGAGTTAGCATTCACAAGCGTTTCGCTGATGTTTGCTGTGTTACCACTGTTTGACAGAGGCGAAATTCCCAGCACCGGATTTCTTACCCATTCAAAACTCGTGTTCGATATATTCGCTGAAAGATTTCGCAAAAATAATTTGCCACTACACACACTATCTTTTAGCAAAACTGTATTTGATAATAATGGCGTTGGATTAACAGCTACTGTTATATTCTGAAAGTTGGTAGGGCAACCATAGGCAGTTAAACCAACCGAATAAGTAACTGTTATGACTGTATTGGTTGAATTTATTAATGTGTCCTGTATAAGGCTTGATGATCCATTGGCCGGTAAACCTCCATTAATGTTGGGAACTGCCGCGCGCGACCAAGAAAAAACAACTCCGGGTGTTAAACTGCTTGCATTATAAACATAACTACTGCCACTGCAAATCGTATCAGCAAGTATAGTATCCGTTAACAAGGGAGTAGGAAAAACGGTGTCAGTCACATGTTGAATAGTAGAGCAATTATTTGCAATAATAGTCATAGCATAGGTGACAACCTGAATAAACGGAGTGCTGTTATTTAGCGCTTCGCTTATAGTATTTCCTGTTCCTGAACTTGTATAAGGTGTAATACCTTGCACGGAATCCCTTTTCCAAACATAAGTTATAGTGCCTTGCGTGTTGCTGGTAGCAGTAAAATTAAATACCGCATCATTACAAGTACTGAAACCGGTAACAACATTTGAAAGTTTAGGTGCAGGGTATACTGTTACAGTTATTGCCTGCACATTAAACGTACACGTATCAGCAGTTGATATAGAAATATTATACGTTATCGTTTTTATTGAATCGGTATTATTAAGAAGTACTTCTTGAATTAGATTTGAATTGCCAAAAGATGCAGTATCATTATTGATACCAATAACTGCACCGCGCGTCCAGGAAAACACTGCTCCCGGTTGCACTTGTAGCATTGTATACTAATAAACTACCGCTGCAAATACTTATTGGACTAGTATCGGATGACAACTGCGGGGTCGGGATAACTGTAACTCGCATAGAGTCTTTTCCAACACATGTGCCTGAATTGTTAGCCATTTGAAAAATGTACCAAACAGCAATGGGAATAGTATCGGTGTTTACTAGCACTTCATTTATTAAAGAATCATTTCCTGCAGCCGCCAATCCTCCATTAATACCTGCAACGCCAGCTCGAGTCCAACTAAAATCAAGGTTTGGTGTTTGACTTGTAGCCAAATGGTTGAAGCTGGTACTGTTACAAATGATGGTATCCTGTGTTGAACTCAAGCGGGGTGAAGAGTTAACGGTAATCGTAAACGTTTTGTTGAGCCCGACACAAGAATCTTCACTTGCCTTAATTTTTACTGTAATAGTTGCAACTATTGGCACACCAGTATTATTAGTGGCCACAAATCCCTGAATGGCATTAATTCCCGCAATGCCAAAACCTACATTGTCGCTGCTTGTCCATTCTATTGCCGCATTGGGTGTCAACGTGCTGAAGGCAATAGGCATCACAACTTCTCCATTGCAGTAAGAATAATTGCTTATAATGTCAAGCACGGGAGTAGGATTAACAGTTACTTTTAGTGTGTCAATTTTAGGGCATGGGTTTACAATTCCAGGTCGGGTAAGCGTGTAGACATACATTACTTCAATTGGCAATACTGAGTTATTAAACAGATTCTCATTAATTGTTGCATTGTTGCCCGAATTTGCCACATTACCAAATACATCTGCCGCCCGTGCCCACGAGAACAAAGAATTTTGGGGTTGGGCAGTGGCGGTGTAACTAAAATTACTCTTATCGCACAAGTGTTCCTCGGTAGAACTAGTCAATTTTGGAGTTGGCTTTATAGTAATTTTGAAATTTTCATTTGTTCCTATACACCCTTTTAAAACCGGATTGAAAAATACGGTTTCACTAATATTTTGTGCACCCGTATTGGTAGCCGTAAATGCAGGAATATCCCCGCTACCCGAAATACCAAAGTTAATATTCTGGGAGCATGTCCAGGTAAAAGTTGCACCGGGCGGAGTGCTCGAAAAAATGAAACCATTACCCATTAATGAACCATTGCAAATAAAGGTATCGGGTAATTGATTTGCTATAGGCAATGGATTTACGATAACATATACCGAATCAGATATTGAACAACCATTGCTTGTTACCGTTACTATATATGTTCCTCCATTTACACTACTAACATTTGGGACATTTGGATTTGCTGCACTAGAAATAAAACCATTGGGGCCACTCCAATTATAACTGTAAACTCCATTGCCGCCAAGTGCCAATGATGATAACAAAAGCTGATCATCCTCACACAAGCTATCGGCTGCGGCCGCAATTATATAAAGTTGCTTAACTGTAATTGTTATAGTAGCACTGTCAGGGCAGCCATTTTTCTTAAGTGTGTAAGTAGTTGTGCTGGTTGGCGAAGCTACTATATTAGCTCCTGTGGTGCTACTAAGCCCTGCAGCAGGGCTCCATCTGAATGGTGCAGCATTGCCAGTGTCGCTTGCATTTAATGCAATACTATTACCCAGACATAAAGAAGCACTAGCAGGGTTAATAGTTAAGCCACATTGTGCATTTAAATTATACACACTACTCCATAACATGAGTATACAAAGAATAATGCTGCTATATTTAATATTAGTTAGTACCATTTTGTTTCATTTGATATTTTCTCTAAATCAGATTTTCTGTTCTTATTTATTTCATTCTTTAGCAATTCAACAATTTCTTCGGTAAAAGGATTCCAACTATAATTTCCCTTTGCTGCTGCTAGCAGCACTTTTCCTTTAGCTTCATCAAAACGGGCATACTGAATTTCGCGTAAATTTATAGGCAACTCAATTCCTGTTAGTTTTTTATCAGGAATCAAAAAACTTGAAACATTTCCCAATTCGACATTGCCAACATCGTATACCGTAACCTTACCTCTTTGGCTTGAAGCCAGCAAATAATATTTGCTCTTATATTCAAAAAAATCGATGGATGTAACTCTTGAACCCAATTCATTTTCATACACCGGTTTGATTTTTTCATAGGTATTGTTGCTGTATTGTATATATCCTATTTCACCGGTTCGCAAGCCAAAATAAATTACCTTGTTGGCTGCATTATAATCAATAGCAGTTACCAACCCATTCATAAGTATGGTTGCTTGTTTTGATAATTTATAACGATTGTTATATTTATAAACTTCGATGCTATTATTATCGGTGGCGCAAAAAATAAGGCTATCGCTAGCATTTGCAGTCAGACATTCGATGTTTGTATTGCCTTCTTTAGTTAGTTCCACTTGATGTCCTTCAAGGTTGAGCACTATTTTCGATTTATTTTTACCGCGCAAAATTTTAGCATTATTGCCAAGTGCTACCGTATCCGAAAAACCAATACTGGAAATTTGTGCTAATACCAAATCTTTATTGTCGTTAGCGGTAAGGCTTGCAAAAACTTTAGGATAGAGATCGATATTTTTAGCCTTATCATTAAGATAAGCCAGATGATATAGATAAGCTACAAGTTTTACATCATACGAACTTTTTTTGATTTCACTAACCGAGGTAGGACCTTCTCTAATAGAATCTTTATAGGCTGATGCAGCAATCTTACGGCTTTTATCCACAAGAGCCTTGTAAGTTTTTTCTAGTTCCAGTTGCTCCTGTTCAAGCTGATCGAGCAATTCCTCAACTTCTTTTGTTTTTTTTTCGGCTAATTTCGTTTGCTCTTCCGCAACATCTTTAGCAGAGTCAGCGGCTGCTTCTAAAAGAATGGCGTTCTCTTTGTCGCGAATAGCTTCTGCTCTCAATGTATCGGATACCACGCGCACCGAATCTGCATAAACCGCAGCGCTATCAGATAATTTCTTAGCAGTGACTGCTTCTTCTTTTAAACTATTAGTCCATATGGCAATAATTGCTCCTGCTAAAGCGAGTAACCCAAAAAATATAGCCACCCCTATGGCATACCGTCTCTTTTTTCTGGCGATGCGTTTTTTCTCTTCCTGTTCTTGTCTAGCACTTTCTTCACTTTTTTTCAAAAAGACTATGGCTTTCTCAAAATCACCTTTATATCGCTTTGCCCATTCGGCATTAGGATTAGTATCCTTGTACCATTTAGCAGCAATGGCAAGCTCCGGGTCGCCATCTCGATAGAGTGCCAGCCGTTGGTCAAAATATAATTGCGCATCTTCGGCCAGACGAATAAATATTTTTCCGCTTTCTGCCTCTTGCTTATTCCACACAAGGAGGCGCTCCCATATTCGCATAATGCTTTCATGCGAAATATCAATTATCGAATCGCTTGATAGGTTTGTAACATTTGATTGCGTCATCAAAAAGGTACGACCTTGCTTCCGAAAAACATCTACCACTTTAATAACTTCGGATTCGGGCATTTTCGAAATATCGCTTAGCTCCTTTATATTCTGAGGTCTTCGTGTGCCACGGGCATCTGCAGTAATGTCGGTAAGTGCCTTAAACATTAGTTCGCAAATCTTTTGCTGCGGTTCGTTGAGTTCACCATATGCTATGTCAGCGTGTTGCGATAGCGCAGTTTCTAACGATCCAATTTTTTCGTAATCTTCCATATCGATGAAAGCATCGGGTTGATTGCGATCGTGCCAGGCATCCCATGTACGCATTAAGGCATGTTGCAAGATGGGTAACTGATCGGTGTTATTACCAAGATCGTTGAGCAGTTTAGTAAGCAAACGCGGAGTAATATCGGTACCGCTAATTTTAATAGGGCCGTTGATGGCTTCGCGTATCTGATCACGCGTCATACGTGGCACAAGGTATTGCCCACTATTAATTGCTTCGGGTAGCCCTCTAAACTGCGAACAGTCGCCAAGAAAATCGGAACGCATGGTAATGAGCACATAAATTGGCGCCACCGTTTGTGATGCAGCTGTTAGCAGCAGGTTTATAAAATTAAGTGCATCACTTCTTTCCTCATGTATCAGTTTTTCAAATCGGTTAAAGCGAAACAACTCTTCAAACTGATCAACAATTATTAATAGGTTTTCGGTTTCCGTCAGGTTTGCACGATCGTAAACATTGATAAGCCCATTTCCGCTTCGCCTAAGTACTGCTTCTATAATTGCACTTCGCGGAATTTCGGGATTTGCAGCCGTGTTATACAATACCGAATCCTGGGCAAGCGCCTGCGACAGATTACCAATAGGATTATCACCGGGACGCATCAGTGCTACTCGCCAGTTGTGACCTGCACTTAAGAAGCCACTATAAATTGCAGGCAAAAATCCTGACTTTACTAATGATGATTTGCCGCTGCCCGATGAACCAAGTACAGCAAGAAACCTGCTTGTACTAAACTTTTTAAGTAAGTCATTTATTTCTGCACTGCGACCAAAAAATAAATAATCTTCCTCTTCTTCGTAGGAGCGTAAACCAACAAAAGGATTTTTTAATTTACCTGGACGTATACCCATATTGTATTATTTAAGTGAATCAATAAAGGCATTGAAATTATCTTTGTTTAATCCGTTGAGGCCATTTGCTATCATGAGGTCGTGCGATCTGAATCGTTCTTTTTGTGGAGTTGATGGCTCTGCCAAATACACTAATTTTGCAAGCAATGGTTTGCTATTGGGCAATCCCGGTTTACGTGCCAAATCACTTGACCTGCTACGCAGCCATGCCTCATTGGCCTGACCGTAATATATTACAGCTGCATCGCACAGGCTAAGGTATTCATCGTTTATCTTCCGCTCTTCCGCCTCATCACTTTCAAATATCGGAAGCATTACATCATATCCGCATCCAAATAAATAGTCTTCTAAATCTTTGGTGTTTTCAAGATCTCGCTTATCGCAAATAAGATAGATAACCCGGGGACCCGAATTTTGGCTAGAGACCGCATTGTTGTTTGCAACCGGTGCTGCTTTGGCCTTTTGCCTGGCTAACTCCACAGCCTTATCATGTTCATCTAGTTTTCGTATGGTATCAAATATTGCATGCTTAAAATCTTCTTGTGAACCTACCAGCAAATCAGAAAGATTTTGCAAGTCCTCCTTTTGTTTTAAATGTTCAATAAATGGTTTAAGTCGTTCTTCGGCAGGATTATCGATAGGTGGCACCCATATAAGCCGGCTTAGCCCTGCTGATGCGCCTTGAGCAGCAGCAGCCTCGTTCTGCAATAACAAAATTGATTTGTCTGAGTCCTCGGGTATGGTTCCATACTTTGAACCTATTATATGTAAGGATAGAGAAGATTGTTTTAAATACTCCTCTACTTCTTTCTTAAATGCATCATCAACCAGGGTAAGATTTTTATCAGGAAATATTCTAAATCCATGATCTTCGAGTTCACGCCTCAGGTTATCGCGAAACTCACGCACATCACTTGTTGTTTCGGCAAGGTAAATGGTGCGTTTATTAAATTTCCTGTCATTTACAACGGTTGCACTTTTTTCAACCACTTGTATTTGTGTCGAAGCTGAATTTAACTTTTTAATTAATTTAGCAAGGTGTTGTGCCACTTCATCCATTTTGGTCCAAAAAGCTACCTCGCTTTCATTACCAAATATTTTTTTAAAAGCACGTGTTGTACCTGTTGTAGTATCCGTACTAAAAAATTCGTAGGCTAATATCGGCTTTAATCGTTCAGGCAACTCTTTTAACTCAACTGGTGTTTTTATTATTTTAAAAATCCGCGCCTTATTTTCTATACTTATACCACCATTAGTCTGAGCTATATCATAAAAACCATTCACTTCTTTGGTGCACCATTCTGATTCGAGATACCTAGGGGAGATTACAGAAATCATTACTTTAAGTTCCTGGAATTTTTCGGTAATTTCATCAGAAAACATGTCGTTGCCCTGAAGTTTGGAATCACGCCATATAACGGGTACCTTGCCTAGATACTCCCCTACCATAACTTCCAGAGCCTTGTGGAATTCGGTAACCCACCCCTCCTTGTCACCAGGAAGTAGCTGGTTATCGTGGTGTGCGTAGCTTATAAAGATATCCTTGTTTAGTGTCATAGGTTCTTTTTAATAGTCAAAATAAAAATAAAACAAGACAATGGTTCCTGCTAATCTACAGGATAGTTATGCACTCCCTTTTGGAATTGGTTAGCGTAGTTTTGAATGTTAATTCAGGGTAAGGCGAGTGTCAAAAATCATCCTAATGGATTCAATTCGAAGACAAATATATAACTTCCTTGTTAATAAGAAATAAAAAAATCGAATTTGTAAAAAATAGCACTTTTTCAAAAGTGCACTGTCTTCAGCGCGTTTTATACACAAAGCCATTACTAAAATAGAAAAAATAAAGGCATTAGTAACTAATACCCTATACCGTTATTGTTTCGATATCCCTTTATGTATAAGCCAATCCTTGTGCACAAAAATTAAGTTTGTAACCAGTTACGTTACCCCTTACTAACTTTAACCCCAAACCAAAAAATGCAGCCAATGGCTGCATTTTTATTTTATCAACTACAGAAAACATTTACATTTTTGTAATCCGTTTGGTAATTACTTCCGAATTTTTTAAAAGCCGCACCAGGTAAATTCCTTTGCTTAATTCAAGTGCCGATACATCCTGACTGTAAACTCCCCTATCGAGTTTTTCGTTCATCAATATCGACTTTATAAAATTACCTTTTACATCATATACACTCACCGTTACATCACTTGGCTCCTCTATTACAAATCGTATGGTGAAAGCTTCGTCAACCGGCACGGGATATACCTGCAAATCCCTGCTATCTTCAGCATACGTTTTGCGGGTATCGCTTGTGTACTCCGGCACCATAGGTCCTTCGAGCGTGCCGGTTTGTTTCATCAATAAGTTATTGTTTGCGCATGGCTCAATATTGGCATTAAAGGTCATGCTATTACCAACAAAAAATCCCGGATTTATTTGTATAAAATCGTTGGCCTTGTAGGTAACTGCCGCACCATTGCCCCAGGTCATGTTATCGCTACTCTCTACTCCATTGCTGGCATGCCAATACTCGGCAGCCGATGAGGTACTGGTATTATCCAAAAATAAATTGCTGGGGCATACACGTGGTAAGGGAGTACGCCACAAGCCGCGACTAAATGTGCCGGCTACAAGGGTGTTAGTTGCAGCATAAACTTTCAAGTCGCGCACTATTACGTTGGGCAAACCATTATTATACGCTACCCATGGGCCACCCGTATTCAAGTCATACATATACACGCCTACATCTGTACCTACAAAAAGGTAGTTGTTGTAAGCCGGATGAAACGCTGCACAATTTACAGGCACATTTGGCAAACCCGTATTTATGGGCGTCCATGTTACACCTCCATTGTTACTATAAACTACTTTTTTGTTTGCATTAAATCCACCCATAGTAAGCAAAGCCTGATCGGCATTGCGCTCGCTAAAAACTACATTCGAAATGGGCCAGACAATATCTGTATCAGTTACAGCTGTAAAGGTTGGCAGTGCAGCCAGCGCATTCGTTGTGCGTAGCACCGAACTAGAATTAATTACACATAACATAAGTTGATTATTATTGGTACTAAGAGCAAGCCTCGAAACCTTACCAGATAAACTATCTGTAATAGCTGCCCAGCTATCGCCTTTATTATTAGTACGGAATATTTTTCGGTAACCAGCATATAGCCTGCTTTCATTTTGTTTATCCATAATAAATGGTGTAAAAAATGCACCATTGCCAGAACCCGGTGGCGATATATAATGCTCCAATGCATCAGCGCCCCCCGAGTCGCTTCTAAACATTCCTCCTTCTTGCCAACTATAATAAATCACATTATTATTTGATGGCTGTATTGCTACTTGCATGCCATCGGCACCTTTGACATGCAAATTAGTATTTGCTCCCACATTAATATAGTTGCAGCCATTATCTTGTGCTCCGGCCATTACAAAATTATTATTGCTTTGATTTATATCAATAGAATAGTACTGCGAAATATTTAGTCCCGCGCTTATGTCAAACCATGTGCTTCCATTATTGAGACTTTTAAAAATACCTCCATCGCTACATGCATACAACACATTATCATTATCGGTAAATTTTAAATCATGTATATCTGCATGTACATAGTTAGTATCCGTAGCATTTTGCACCCAATGTGCTGATAGTGTCCATGTAGCACCCGTATCCACACTGCGCCAAATATTTATACCTCCAACCATCACAATTGATGGATTGGTAGTATGTACCGCCAACGCCAAATCATATCCACATTGTGCTGAGCTATCACCATTTGAGCCATTCTCCTCATAGCCTAATATAGCAGGCGAATTCGACTTAAAACTAAAATTAGCTCCACTATTATTAGACACATAAAAACCTCTAAAGCCACCAATTTTTGATGCCTGCCCAAGTAATGCATACACACGGTTAGGTGCTGCCGGGCTAACTGCTATAGCTATACGCGCTATATTATTACCCGGTATGCCTATAGCGTTACTCCATGTGGAACCACTATTAGTGCTATACTTTACAACCGTACCCACAGCACAATACACAGTAGATGTGTTACCCGGCTTAAACTCCGCATCGCGAGCATTTCCTGTTAGCACCTTGGTCCAGGTAGATGCAGCGTTATCCGATTTATACAACCCATCAGATGTTGCTGCATACAATAAATTACTATTAGTAGGGCTCATCATCAATTTGTATCCACGTATACTTTGCAATACGGTAAATGATAATCCTGTGGTGTTCCAAGTAAGTCCACCATTGGTAGTTTTTAGCACCCCTACCGACTTGGTATTGCCTCCATCGCCATAACCGGTAAGTATGTATATAATATTTGTATTGAAAGGTTCTATACAAATACCACTCACCCCCAGCACGGGCAATCCATTACTTAAACTATTCCATGCATTACCGCCTATGGATGTATTCCATATTCCCCAGCAGGCGTTCCCACCCAAAAGTTCGATGCCCCAAACGAGTTGCCCTGAAAAGCTACCGTATTCACACGCCCCATGCCTCCGCTATAACCTGTTTTCCCCAGTGTAAAATTTGTAGGACCCATCGATACCCAATTCGCCACCGGTGCCATCATACCCTTTTGCGTGGGATTAGTTTTTAGCGCACGCTCATGCTCATAGTAGGCTTCCCATGTTTTGGCAGTAGCATTCACAATACGTCTATTATCATCCAATCGCATTTGCGTGTCATATTTCCATCTGCTGTATTGTACATAACCCGAGCCACGGCCCTTGCCATTAATTTCATACCACGCATCATACACGTTGCATATAGAGTCGAAACTTGCACCAACCGGAATGTTATGAAAGTCCGCCTTAAAATTTCTATCCTGTGCATTCAAACTTATTAATAAGCCCAAGCACCATATTATACCTATTGTTTTTTTCATTTCTCTTTTTTGTTTTTAATTAAGTAAAATGTTTAGGGCGTGCCCCTGAAAAAAAGTGTTTTGAAATTTATTTTTTCAGGGTCGGGCTGTCCGCTTCTATCTTTTGTTTTTTTCGTGTGTTTGTACACTTTGGTGAATCAAAAAAAACAAAAGGATATCCGCTACCATCCCTCACGCATGCCACCATGCAGCCACCCGTAGCACATTACTTAAATTCAAATTACTTTTGCTCCAACACTTTTACCCTTTCAAGTAATGCAGCATTATCACCTTTCAATTGCTCATTCTTTTTATTCAATTCAATTAAATATAGCGTTAGCTCCTCCACCTTTTCTACCAGTTTCATTTGCAATTGGCCTACGGTAACTTCCAGCTCATCTACCTCTGCAGCAGTAGGCATGCCTGGCAAATGATTATTTGTTGTTACATAATTTTCCAATTCATTTAGCGGTAGCATTTTGTAATCGCTGGCAAACACATAATCGGGAAATGGTTGCAACTGCACACGCAAATCGGTGCAGATAACACTGCCACGTACTGTTAGTTTATAATTATTAGAAGCACTGCCGCCTATGGCTACACGGCCATCGCCCTGTATGCGCATTAGCTCATT
This sequence comes from Bacteroidota bacterium, assembly GCA_016714535.1. Classification (NCBI taxonomy): domain Bacteria; kingdom Pseudomonadati; phylum Bacteroidota; species Bacteroidota bacterium. The sequence goes on along the minus strand of JADKDR010000005.1, from coordinate 170,994 downwards.
GCTACTTGTAGCCGATGTTGCAGCATAAAAAACATGACTACCACCAGTTCCCTCTACCTGATAACGCAAAGTATTTGCATTCATACCAAAGCCCGCAAATTGATGTTCATTATCGACACTTTCCCATAATACTATTCTACGATTGGTTAAAAGGTTACCCAACTGCAACTGTGCATGTGGGGTTTCGGTGCCTATTCCAAAGTTTCCATTTACAAGCAAGCTCAATTGTGGCCAATTATTGCCGGTGTGGAAATATAATGGATGTGCTGTAGTTGTACCAAAATAGCCACCTTGCGCGCCTGCTACACCCGCACCTATAAAGGTTCCAATTCTTACATTCTCATCAGTATGAATAATACCAAAATCTTCGGTAGGCGTATGCACACTGAGTTTCGAAATAGGTGACGTTGACCCTATACCTACATTGCCATTTACATTAATATACATGCGTGTTTGCATAACACTATTTCCATCAGCAACATCAAATTGTAATGCATAATCATTGCCGCCATTTAAAACCGACTTTATTTTTGCTGATGCTATACCACCATTGTAAAATCCTATTCCAACATGTTGCCCGGCAAAAAAAGCTTTGTTCTGAAGTTGCAATGGCTCGTATAACGTATAGTTAGCAACTGTAGGAGTGCTACTTAATATAAGTGATGGATACAAAACGTTTTGTGGTGTGGTGTTAATACGGCCATCGCCATTTACATCTAATCTATAGGTAGGTGCATTATTACCAATACCAACCTTACCAGCACTGGTAATAGACAAACGCGTTTGGTTATTAGTGCGCAATTGCAACGCCTTGTTATCTGTAGTGCCAATAAAATTGGTGCCCGGTGTTGTGCCCGCATTACCGGTAAGTGACCATTGCGCATAGCTGCTGCCTGCACTTGCAAGTACCAGCAACATGATGATAAATTTACTTTTATTCATTTTTAAATTTTTTTATTTGTTAGTTAATTATGGAAATGTTATTTCAGAATTATTAAAATTTTAATTTGGGATAGCACTGCTACTTTTGTACAGCAAAATTGAATATACTTTCTGTACAATCCAATTATGCACAGGGTGAAAAAAGGGTGATTTGCTCAAGACGAACTTTTGTATTTTTTTTATACTGTACGTTTGTCCTATATTTATCAAATGAAAAAACTGCTCCTATTATTTTATATCAACCTATTTGCAAGTATTGCTTGGGGGCAACAAAAATCGTTAGCGGTAGAAATAGAAAAACAATTGCCACTTGCTTACGCCAATTCGGAAAATGGAATAAAGCAAATGCAAACCTGGCTGCAAAATGCAACCTCCATGCGTGACACACTGGCAATAATTGCAGCCCATCAATCGCTTTGCAAGTTGCACCTATATCAATGCAAAAATGAAAACGCATGGCAACAAATACAAAGCATGCAACCATATTGTATTGGCAATAATTTATTTGAGGCCAAACTTCTGTTGTTGCAAGCTCACTATTATTACTTCTACAAAAATGAGTCACAAGCATTTGCCAATCATAACAGGCTCTCATTACTGATGAAAAATATAAACGCTGTTGAGGTACAAATAGATTATGCCATGTACTTAGGTAATATGTATTACAACAACAGCGACAGTGCTCTATATTTTTATGAAAAGGCATCGCAATTAGCTGCATCAAAAAATATATCCTATGAAAAATCATTAGCACAAATTTCACTTGCTTATTTATTGAGAAATAAAAAGGCCGACTATATAAATGCACATCTATTTATAGATAGTGTAATAAATGTTAGCACCAAAAATGACTATAGCAATGTGTTGGCCGCAGCCTATAATGTAAAAGGCAGCATTTACCATAAACAAAGTGAATATGATTTGACCCTAAAAAATTTAACCAAGGCTTTGCAACTATGTAAAACCACAGAAAACATTGTAGGTTTGATTAATTGTTATGTCAACTTAGGCAATGTGCAAGAAAAAATTGGAAACGGTACAACAAACGAATATTATCTGCAAGGAATAGAATTGAGTATTAAACATAAATATCCTGTGCAGTTACCCCGTTTATATCAAAATTTTGCAGCAAGTATAGAGCTAGTTTATCCTGATAGCGGCATGCCCTATTATAAAAAGGCAGTTGCTGCAGCCCAGCAAATAAATGATAAGCATATACAGGCTTACGCGCTATTCAATATGGGCGAAATATTTGCCAAAAAAAAGCAATACGACTTAGCCCAAAAAAATATGTATGAAGCCTTGCATCTTTTTGAAGAACTAAACGAAACCTCTAATATGGGCTGGCTACTACCGTGCATTGTAAAGTTGGAGCAGGAAATAAATGAACCAAAAAAAACACCTCCTGCACAACTAAAGGCCATGCTTGATAAAGCACTGGCACTAAATGCCAATGGGAACAACTACGAAACACTCGAAGACATCTACCAGAGTTATATTACTATCTACAAATCGGAAAACAATTTTGCTATGGCCAATGCCTATCAAGAAAAGTTAATCTCGCTTAAAGACACAATTTTTAATTTGCAAAAGTTGAAAGATGCCATAGAACTTTCCGAAAAACTAAATGTTGCCGAACAAAAAAACACCATTGCTGCCTTAAATTTGAAAAACAATAAAACGCTTTACCAACGGAATATTACCATTCTTATATTTAGTTTTTTATGCATTGCCGGTATTGCACTTTATTTTATTAATAGAAAAAGAGTAGCGCGCAAAAATCAACTAAACTTACTTGCACAAAAGGATGCATTTCGCAATCAACTATCAAGCGACTTGCACGATGAAATAGGCACCATGCTTACCGGCCTTGCATTGCAGGCCGATGTACTGAGTGTGCAATCAACACCCAGACAAAAAAACGCGTTGCAGGAAATTAGCAGCATAAGCCGCCACGCCATGGAGCAAATGCGCGATATAGTATGGGCATTGGATAGCTCAAAAGATACGTATGATAATTTATTTGATAAGATGATAGCGCATGCAGAATTTCAATTGGGACTAAAAAATATAGTGCCCACGTTCGATATCGAGCACTTTGCAGGCAAGCAAGAAATATCTCCTGCAACACGCCAACACATCTATCTGATTTTTAAAGAAGCCATTGCCAATATTTTAAAACACAGCAATGCCAGCCAAGTAATTATTACTATGAAGCAAAACACGAACGATAAAACTTTATCTATAAAAGACAATGGCCAAACATCTACACCACCCAACAAAAACGGAACAGGAATTAACAGCATGCACAACCGTGCAAAAAAAATAAACGGACAATTGAATATCGCTACCACCCAAGGTTATGCCATCACCTTACATTTTAACTAACCAACAAAATGATAAACATCAGCATTATAGAAGATACCGAAATTATTAGCAAAAACTTAGTGGCATACATTAATGCACAGCAAAACATGCAAATAGTATTGGCAGCAAATAGCGTAGATGATTTTTTTGCCCAAGCAAAAAAAGAAAACTTTAGCAGCCATATTTTATTGTTAGATATAGGCTTGCCGGGCATTTCGGGGTTAGATGCGCTACCAACTATCAAAACAGCATTTCCCGATATGGATGTAATTATGCTTACGATTTTCGATGAGGAGCAGATAATTTTAAAATCATTGTGCTCTGGTGCGTGCAGTTATATCAGCAAAAAATCGCCCATCAACGAAATTACCGATGCCATAAAAATAGTATACGATGGTGGCTCGTATATGTCGCCAAGTATAGCACGCGAAATTGTAAAGCACCTTGTAAATACACGCAGCACCATTACCGATAATCTTACCGAACGTCAAACAGAGATACTAAAAAAACTTACCGAACGCAAGAGCTATCAGGTAATAGCCAATGAATTATTTGTATCGGTTGAAACAGTGCGCAGCCATGTAAAAAAGTTGTACAAAGTATTGCACGTGCACAACAAAACCGAAGCCATTGCAAAATACCTGGCACGCTAGCAGGGTGTGCAGGCATGATATAACTAAATGCATACAACCTGTTATAAAAAAAACAGTTCGGTCATTATTGCATTGTAACATTAAATATATATGCAAGCAATCAGGCAATCGAATTATTTCAGTGAATGTATACAAGCTTGCAAATTATCATGATTGAAGCCTGCTTTGACTTATGTTTTTCCCGTTATCAATTTTTTTAAACGCGGCATCAAAAATATTTTCTCAACAAGCAAAGCATCCCAACTTAAAACATTTACCTTAGTCAGCTCATTTTTTTAAACAAGATTGAATGAAAAGAATAACTGTATTTTTAATTTTCCTTACCTCATGGTGTCAAGCGCAACAGTGGGTAAACATGATGAACGATAACAAAACAAATTTTTACCAAACGCAGAAAGAATTTTACAACTACTATGAACAGGAGATGCGTAAACAAAACCTGTGGCATAAAAAGGTATTCCGATTTTTGAAGAAAGAAAAAGAACGCGAAGTACCGGGATATGAGCAGTTTAAGCGTTGGGAATATTTTATGACTCCACGCGTATTTCCTACCGGACGCAGACTTGAAGGAGATTTGGCATGGAAGGAATATTTTAAATACATTAAAAAACATAATCTCACCAGCGAAAAAATTGTAGGCAACTGGACCTCGTTAGGCCCAAGCAGCTGGCTTACCAATAGCTATAACCCGGGTCTTGGCCGAGTTAATATTTTTTACATCGACCCTAACGATAGCCTCAGTTGGTGGATGGGTACCCCTTCGGGTGGTTTGTGGCACTCTATTGATGCAGGTAATACGTGGATAAGCAATACAGATTCGTTACCAACATTAGGAGTTTCGGCAGTAGCTATTGCCAAAGGCAATAGCAATACCATCTACATAGGCACGGGTGATAAAGATGCTGGCGACACATACGGTGTTGGTATACTTAAGTCTACTGATGGAGGCATTACCTGGAACACTACCGGTCTAGCATGGAATCTAAATCAGGCTCAAAGGGTTACTAAAATTTTAATTTATCCCAATGATACCAATGCAATTATTACAAGCACAAACAATGGCATTTATAAAAGCACTGATGGTGGATTAACTTTCAACTTAGTTTTGGCAGGTAGTTTTCGCGATATCGAATTTATGCCGGGCAATGATAATGTGGTCTATGCCTGTGGTACCGAATTTTTCCGCAGTACTGATGGAGGCAATACTTTTAACTTGGTTACTTCCGGGCTGCCCTCTGCATCAGATGTTAATCACCTTCAGATTGGAGTTACTCCCCACGATTCAAATTATGTTTATGTAATAGCCGGTGATGACGCAACGAGCGGCTACTATGGACTTTATCGTTCGATAAATGGAGGGGTAAATTTTAGCTTACGTAGTAGCAATCCTAACATACTTAGCTATGCGCTTGATGGCATAGGAAGCGGTGGGCAAAGCTGGTATGACTTAACCATTGCAGTATCACCAACCAATAAAAATCATGTTTTTGCCGGAGGCATAAACTTATGGAATTCGCTGGATGGTGGCACAACATGGGATATTATATCACACTGGTATTACCCAAACAACCAAATAGTGCCTTATGTACATGCAGATCAACACTGTTTAGAATTTTATAAAAACAAACTAATAGTGGGCTGCGATGGTGGAGCATTTTATAGCGATGACATGGGAACTACCTGGAATGATAGAACAGCCGGTGTAGTTATAACACAGTTTTACCGTTTGGGAGCCTCGGCAACTAATGAACATAAAATTATGGCAGGTGCTCAGGATAATGGCAGCAACTTTTATGATCGTGGACAGTGGACCCATGTACTTGGTGCAGATGGAATGGAAGAAGCCATTGATCCTACAGATACAAATACCTTGTACGCTTGCGGACAAGGAGGTTGGTTAAACCGAAGCATGGATGCAGGCATAACCATGTCAACCATTTCGCCTGGCGGTGCTGGAGGAGGCAATTGGGTTACACCTTATATGCTCGACCCATCGGATAACAATACCATTTATGCCGCATATGGCGAGCTATGGAAAAGTAATGATAAAGGTGATAACTGGAATCAGATTTCGAATTTTAATTCGCAAAGTAACCTTGACTTTTTTAGTGTGGCGCCATCCAATAGCGATGTTATTTATGTTACCAATAATGACTCTATATTTTATACAGATGATGGTGGTGCAACTTGGCAACAACGCACACCACCCAATGCAGGCTTTATTACTTATTTATGTATTGATCCAACAAATGCATCGCGTGTATGGGCCACTTATTCTAGTGGAGGCAATGGCAAACATGCTGTACACTCTCCCGATGCAGGCATTACCTGGACAGACATTACAGGCAACTTGCCCAACGTGTCGGCCAATTGCATTGTATATCAGGCAGGATCGGATGATGGCTTATATGTTGCCACCGATATAGGTGTGTTTTATAAAGATACGCTGTTAAGTAATTGGCAACCTTACTGGCAAGGGATGCCTATAGTTAACATTTCTGAACTCGAAATATTTTATCCCACTAACAAAATACGGGCAGCTACTTATGGACGTGGAATATGGGAAAGTGATTTATTCATAAGCAATCAAGCCCCGCCTCAGGCTAATTTTACTTCCGATCGTCAAAGCATATGTCCTGCTGATAGTGTACATTTTTACGATGCATCTATAAACGCCTATCAGGGGTGGCAATGGTCGTTTACCGGAGGTGTGCCTTCTACCAGTACGCTTGCAAATCCGGTAGTGCACTATCCTACTGGCGGAATGTATGATGTACAACTTATAGTTTCAAATCCATTTGGAACGGATACTATTACCGTTACAAACTATATTACCGTTGCCATTCCTGCTTCGCAAAGCATACCCTTTGCCGAAGGTTTCGAGAATATGTTTCTGTTACCTGACTGGCGCCTAATAAATGCGGATGCTAACATGACCTGGATAATACGTAGCGTAGGCGGCTTTGGAAAAAGTATTAAATCAATTTTTGTAGACAACTATGCTTATAATAGTGTTGGCGCCAGCGATGTGATACTTACTGCACCATTCGATCTTACAACGATAAGCAATCCCCTACTCTCGTTTGATGTGGCCTATACTAACTTTCCCGGTTATTACGATACGCTTAAAGTGTTTTACAGTTTTGATTGCGGTGTTACACGAACGTATATCTTCAATAAAGGAGGTGTTGACTTACTCACTACACCTACTACACAGGCTTATTTTATTCCGGATAGCAATGAGTGGATGAATTACCAATTATCTTTAAGCAGCATTGCTACGAGTACCAGTGTTCAATTCGGATTCGAAAATATTAATGGTTACGGCAACTGCTTGTACATTGATAATATCAATCTTGGGCAGCCAACCTCATTGCCACAAGGCAATAAGAACAGCGCTATAAAGATTTATCCTAATCCTGCAAATGGACAATTGCATATTAATGGAGCAACAAAAAATTCCACCTGTCAAATTTTTGATGCTAAAGGACAATTGGTATTAGAGCGTCAGGTTTCTGAAAATATTGTTCTTGATATTTCGATACTGCTGAATGGTATATACACCATAAAGATTGCAACCGGTACCAGTGAATTCAATACCAGATTAACGGTGTTGCATCAGTAATAAAAATGATTGGTATTAGCTAACGCATCGACTTCTGTTGGAGGGTAACATATGTATTGTTATGTGCTTTGGTATGTGTTGTGGAATAGGTCGAAGAGATGGAATGCTGCCAATCAGAACATTTTTACTCAATACGAACTGACCTTTAAAAGTGCACATACACTAGGTTGTGATTCAATAAGTCTTGTTTTTCCTCTCTAATTATTTGTCAACCAAATCACAATATGTTGTGATTTTATCTGAATTATTGAGAATAAAAACTATTTTTACCACCTAAATCACACTATAATGTTAGCTAAGCATCTTGGGGAAATAATAAAACACAGAAGAAAAGAGTTGAACATTACGCAACCACATTTAGCTGAATTGGCAAAAGTGAGCATCAATACTTTGTATAAGTTGGAACGCGGACAAGGTAATCCATCATTGGATGTGTTGAGCAAACTGGCAGAAATTATGGGAATGGAATTTACACTTGAAGTAAAAAAGAAACATTGAATAAATGAGAGCAATGGAAATATACCGCAATGGAACTTTAGCAGGAACACTAACTGAAGTAAATCGTCAGCACTTTGTATTCAGATATGACGACCATTATTTTAGTAATGCAAATAAACCAGCCATAAGTTTAACAATGCCCAAAACTCAAATGGAATATAGCAGCAAGTTTTTGTTTCCATTTTTTTATAACATGCTAAGCGAAGGGGTAAACAGAAAGTTGCAATGCACTCAACTGCGAATTGACGAAGAAGATAATGTTGGGCTACTAATGGAAACAGCACAGTACGATACCATAGGAGCAGTAACAGTAAAACCAAAAGCAAATAAATGAACTTAGACGAACTAAAATATTGTCCGGGAACTTTGGCGGAGGGTTTTACTACTTACAGCCCAAGTTGCTTACGCAATTTGTTTAGCGGCAAAAAGGTAAGTCATGTTTTGCCCTATGAACATCCACAGCAAAGCGAAGAAGTTACAGAGCAATTTATAGAAAACCGCAAGCGTATATCCATCTCCGGTGTGCAGGAAAAACTAATTTTTGTACTCGAAAAAAAATACTTGCGTCTGACAAATAAAGGAGAACAAGGGACTTACATACTCAAACCTATACCACGAGATTTAAAGAAAGTTGAGCAGGTTCCGGCAAACGAACATCTGACCATGCAAATAGCTAAACAAGTTTATGGATTAAACACAGCAGAATGTGCGATGATATTTTTTAAGAATGGCTCGCCTGCATATTTAACCAAACGATTTGATATAAAAGAAGATGGTGGAAAGTGGGGCAAAGAAGATTTTGCAACACTGGCAGGGAAAACAAAAGACAATGCCGGAGCCAATTTTAAATATGCGTACAGCTATGAAGAAGTTGGAATGCTGATACAAAAATATGTTCCGGCCTGGAGAGTAGAAATAGAAAAATATTTTTCGTTGGTGGTATTTAACTTCCTGTTTTCGAATGGCGATGCTCACTTGAAAAATTTTTCACTGCTCGAATCATCTAAAGGTGATTATCTGTTAAGCCCCGCTTATGATTTACTTAATACAAGGCTACATGTGGACGATGCTGACTTTGCTTTGGACAAAGGATTATTTGCCGATAGTTTTAAAAGCAAAGACTACAAAAAAAATGGACACCCTTCCAAAATTGACTTTATAGAATTTGCAAATAGAATAGGTGTAACAGAAAGCCGAATCGAAAAATTAATGAAACCCTTTTTAGAAAAGCAAAACTTAATGGAAACATTAGTAAGCCATTCTTTTTTAAATGATGTAAACAAGAGAGGGTATATACTTATGCATAACAAGAAAAGAAATTATCTGACAAAATAAGATGTTACCACGCTATTGCCTTTAATGATTTATTGGGAGAGGATGGGAAGAAAAATTTTTGCAAAGCAAAACTAAATAAATCTGTAGACTCAGAAATTGGGCATGCCTCAAAGAGGCTCGCTTATCAATCATAGTATCGCCAAACTAAATTAACTTAATAGTTTTCGTGTAGTTCGCAAAAGCATTGTGATAATTTGGAAATAGTCAATTTGCACAAGTTGTTTGTTGATGAGTAATTTACTATCGGTGCCTGCAAGTTTCTTATAAAGCCACTCTGCTATAAGTTCTACGTGGTCTTCTTCTTTAAATGTGAGGAATAATTTAAGACTCTCAGAAAATCCTATTTTTTGATCTACATGATCCTCCTCAATATACAAATATCCCTGTGTTCCTTTAATATGAATCTTATCTGCTCTTCTTATCAAGCGGTAATGTGTTTCGAGTAATTTATATTTTAAGTCCTTATCCTTTGTAATTATTTCAAAAGGCAAAGCGTTTGCCGCAAAAACTGAATTCACTTTTAGGCTGTTAATCTCTTGCTGATAGACACTATTCTTATCACCAAAAAACACCTCCATCTTACTACATAAATCGCTAATCTTTTGAAATTGATCATTCATTAGTGCCAACACTACCTCGTCTTCGTAATGTTGAAACTTATCAGGGTGATACTTTGCAAACAATCTTCTTTTCAATTCCTGAAATTCATCACTTTGCATTTGGAGCAATGGCTTACCAAAATACTTTAATATGTCTGATTGCTCCTGCTCGGTTAATGTCATAATAAACTTTTTTCAACCTTTATTTTGATGCTAATATAGAAAAACAAAAACAGGATTAAATTCCATTATAGTACATTTAACAGAACATGCGTCCATGTTTACTTTGCAATAAGTTTGTGCATGGCTAATCAAAGAATAGTAATAGTGAACATGTAAAAGATTGATTTACTAAGGAGATGAAACAAAAAAGCCATCATTGCTGATGGCTTTAGTTTTTTGGTGATCCCGCTGGGACTCGAACCCAGGACCACTACATTAAAAGTGTAATGCTCTACCAACTGAGCTACGGAATCGCCTGTAAATACGGGTTTAGAAAACTTTTTGGGTAACTATTTCCGGATTTTGAGGGTGCAAAAATAGATATTAATTCATTTCTTCAAAATAATATTTGCACATTTATTCACAACCTGAGCGCATCCTAAAAAATATAAACTTGCTAAAACTTTGATGTTGCAGGGGTATTTCTATTTTTGCGCCCCGAAAAATCAATTGAAAAAAAATATATTATGAGTGGAGAGAAAATTAAAATAGCAAACGGCAAACTGATTGTGCCTAATAATCCGATAATACCTTTTATAGAAGGAGATGGCACCGGGCCGGATATATGGAGAGCAAGTGTACGTGTGCTTGATGCCGCAGTTAATATGGCTTACAATGGCAGCCGAAAATCGAATGGCTTGAAGTGCTTGCAGGTGAGAAGGCATTTAATAAAACGCAAAACTGGTTGCCCGATGAAACCCCTTTGATACCATTCGCGAATATTTGGTTGCAATAAAGGGCCTCTAACTACGCCTATCGGAGGTGGTATACGTTCGCTGAATGTAGCACTGCGTCAGATTTTGGACCTCTATGTTTGTTTACGTCCGGTGCAATATTTTACGGGAGTGCCTTCACCGGTAAAATTTCCCGAAAAGGTTGATATGATTATATTTCGCGAAAATACCGAAGATATTTATGCCGGTATAGAATTTGCTGCCGGTAGCGATGACAATAAAAAATTTCTTGATTGGTTTAAAGGTGCCTTTGAAAAGGAATTTAAGAAAATACGTTTTGGCACCGAAGCATCAGTAAGTGAATGGATACAGCAAGCCGGTGATACATCGAGTGAAAACAAAGTAATGGTAGGTATTGGAATCAAACCTGTTTCGCAACAAGGTTCTGCACGATTGATACGCGCAGCTATAAAATATGCAATTGATTACAAACGTAAGAGTGTAACCATTGTGCACAAAGGCAACATTATGAAATTTACCGAAGGTGGATTTTTATCGTGGGGTTATGCCCTTGCTGAAAAAGAATTTGGCTCAGATGTGTATACCTGGAGTCAGTGGGAGCGTACCAAAAAGATAAAGGAGAAGCAGCAGCAAACGATGAACAAAAGGCAGCTTTGGCTTCGGGAAAGGTTTTAATAAAGGATGCTATTGCCGACATTACCTTGCAACAAGTTCTTACCCGCCCCGAAGATTTTGATGTGATAGCAACGCTAAACCTGAATGGCGATTACCTGAGCGATGCTCTTGCTGCTCAAGTTGGGGGAATTTTGGAATTGCTCCGGGAGCTAATATTAATTATGTAACCGGCCATGCCATATTTGAGGCAACCCATGGCACTGCTCCCAAATATGCTAATCAGGACAAAGTAAATCCGGGCAGTATAGTATTGAGTGGCGAAATGATGTTGCGTTATTTGGGTTGGACAGAGGCTGCCGATCTTGTTTTAAAAGGATTAAATGGTGCCATCGCAAACAAGAAAGTTACTTATGATTTTCATCGTTTGATGGAAGGAGCTACTTTAGTAAAATGCTCAGAGTTTGGCGATGCCATTATTGGCAGCATGTAATTTGAAGATACAAACAGTACAATGTATAAAGCCGGAGGTTTGGTGCCACCGGCTTTTTTCCCCTTAATAAAAACGAAAAGCTAATTTTATAGTGTGTAAAAGTTAGTAATGGTTTGTATGATGGGTACAAAATATAGCAGCAGCCATGCTGATAAAAAAAGATGGTAATTACCTGAAATAAAAAAATGAGGGTAAACCCTTGCCATTGCGATTGCCTTATTAAAATAATTTTCTTGCAACAAAGGACATTGCGCCAATACCAAGCCCGCTATTAAACCAATAACAGGACCCGAAACCAAGGGTAACATGTGTGGTGTACCAGGTAGATTTTGAAAATGCTTGGTGCAGTTGCGGATTGTTTTTGAAATACATGTCGAAGAATAACTTTTGGCAGATAGCATTAAGTAATCCCCAAATAATACCAATAAGCAAAGCATGTACAAATAAGCGGTCTACTGTATTTCGCGCAAGGATAAGTGCAGTAGCTATGGCAAAGCAAATCCAAAGGTAAATCTCTATCTTATGGGTGTACCCTAATACAGATAACAATCCCATTATTACACCTGGTGCTACACAGTATGATTAATTTCCAATTCATTTGGGTTAGGAAAAAAGGCTACACAATTTTAAAAATTCTTCGTCTGTTTCAGCTATAAGTTTATTAACAATTTCTGCGCATGGCAGTATATCATGAACAAGTTCAACCGATTGGCCGGCACTCCACAAACTTTGATAGTTGCCAGGCATAATTGCCCTTTCAAGTTTTTTTTTGCTCCGCGATACTGCACCAGAGCTTTAAAATATTTTTTGGTTTGCTTGTTAGCATTTAACCAGCGCTCGATAAAGTTTTGTCTGTAGCCAATGCTTTTGGCATAGTCGGTATTAATGATACTGCAGGGAGTACCGCTCAATCGCTCAGTAAGAACAATGTCGCCCATGCCTGCATCAACAATAGCCTTTTATATTCCCTTACAACCGATGCTTCACTGCTAGCTATAAAACGTGTTCCTATCGAAACGGCATCGGCTCCTGCTGCCAGGGCGCTTAATATACTACTGCCATTAGCTATGCCCCCGGCTGCAATAACCTGCTTGTTGGGGTAGGCGCTTTTTAATGCGGGTACCAATACACTCAAAGGATATGGGCCTGCATGACCACCTGCCCCCTGCCCTACTGCTATAAAGCCATCGCAACCGACAGCTGCTGCCTTATGTGCATGCATCATGTTAGTAACATCGCAATATACTTTTGCCCCGTAGGGTTTTACCTCTTCAATCACATGTTGCGGGCTACCTAGCGATGTGATGTATAAAGGAACTTTAGCCTGCTTGCAAATTTCCAAATGCTTTTATAAAAAATGTTGGTTTCCTGCAAATCAGATTTACACCAAGCATTCCCGAATACACAATTTTGTCCAAACTTAAAAGACGTTGAAGCACTTGCTTCAGATCATTATCATTACGGTAATTTAAAGTTGGAAAACGTAGCGGCAATGCCGCTGCAAACCCCTCGCGCATCATAGACTCATTTGATACCAGAAACATTGGTGCCATTTCAATGGGCGCACGTAGATTTTAATGATTGTGAAAAAACAGTTTGCAAGATGCCTTATTTTTAGCAAAGGAAATCCTTTAATGCAAAAATGAAACATGCATTGCATTTATTTTGCAGCAATGTTCACAACAAGAATCACACAAGTAACCGCTTTTCCGTTTTAAAAAATTCTTGAAGGTTCCTTAAACTAACATTGTTGGGTGCTAATGAATCTCACTATTACCAATTCGCTTTAAAGCGGGAATCCAGAAAAAATTTTAGAAAGTAATAGAAGATAATAGTTAGATAATCCTACGTTCGATAGCTTTACTTACTGCTTCGGTAGCACTATGTACATGCAACTTTTCGTAAATCTTACGAATATGCGAATCAACGGTATGGTAACTGATTTTAAATTATCGGCAATCATTTTTATAGCTCATACCCTTCACTAATAATTGCAATAATTCTTTTCACGTTCGGTAAGGTGGTATTCTTCTTGTGCCTGTTTTACAGGGGTAACCATGCGCAGTTGCTCCTAATACCTTAGCGGCAATGAGCGGTGTCATTGGGCTACCTCCTTTGGAGCATCTCTTATGGCTTGCACTATTTGTTCGGAGTCAATTTTAAGAATGTAACCTGAGGCACCTGCACAAATTGCATCAAAAAATGCGGTCGCCATCTTCAAACACAGTTTGCATAATAATTTTAAGATTGGGAAATTTAGACTTCAACAGCCGCACGCCTTCTATACCGTTTATGCCCGGCATAGCAATATCCATTAATACAACATCGGGCAATGTTTGTTCTATACGCTTAATAACATTATTGCAATCAGGAAATGAATTTACACACAACATATCCTCTTCTCCATTTATCAATATCTCATACATATCACGGATATCAGCAAAATCATCAAATGCTACTACTCTTATTTTTTCCATTCCTGCTATTTTTGGTACAATAGTATAGAAGCACAAATATAGCTGCAATAGCGACAATTCGTGATAAGACGTTACACAAACTAAAAACCCAATCGAATTATTTTAATGAAAAAAATTAAAATGCACCTTTGCACAAATTAAAAAAAAACATAGTTGCGTTACTTTGCCGAAATACGATATAATGGCTTTGCTTATTGTGGCTGGCAAGGGTGCAGCAAAATGCAAAACCATACAAGAGGCAGTAAATAAGGCTTTAACAACCCTACTTGGATCAAATTGAGTATATTGGTTGTGGCCGTACAGATAAGTGTGCATGCCACACAATATTATATTCCTTTGACACGAATCAAACAATCGATTCCTTTCGATTTATCTATCCGTTTAATTCCATAGTTGGATATGATATAGCCATGTTGGGACTTTACCCGGTTGATGATGGTTGCCATGCAGTATTGGTTTGATGCTACCTCGCTGTTATCATTATGTAATTACTCATTATAAAGATCCTTTTCTTAATCATCTTGCATTATATCAATACGATCAATTAAATCTTGCGCCAATGAATGAGGCATGCCAACTACTAAAGGAGCATACAGATTTTAAAAGTTTGAGCAAACAAACACGCAAGCAAAAACCAACCTTTGTAGCATTCAGCATGCACAATGGGTCAACGTTGGCGACTTTACTTACTTCAGAATCGAATCGAACCGTTTTTGCGCGGTATGGTTAGAGCACTGGTTGGTACTATGCTCATCATTGGTCGTGAAAAAATGACGGTTGCCCAATTTGAAAACATATTACATGGTCGCGATCGAAAACTTGCCGGAGAGAATGAAGAACCTTATGGACTTTATCTTTCAGGAGTTAACTACCCATTTATTAACAATAAGTATATACGTTTGCCCTGGATGCTTGGCAATACAAATTAATCATGGATAGCAAAAACAGCGGTAAGGCGTTCGACTTTAATTTACTTAAGCAAGTAATGTTGGCTGTGAAACCATACAACTCCACGTTTATTGTTACCGTTATTCTTTACACTTGCTCTTGCCTTGCTGTCACCCTTAAGGCCCTATATTGCTCAGATAGCGATTGATGAATATATCCGCAGGGCAACAAACACTCGTTGATAGTTTGTGTGATATTAATGCTTGGTACTGCTTTGATTTCTTCGATATTGCAATTTCTATACACTAACAACACGAATTTTCTTGGGCGGCAGGTAATTGAAGATATCCGAAAAAGTTATTTCACCGGTTATTGCACTTCCGTACTTCCTTTTGATAAAACTCCCATAGGAGTTACTGTTACCGATTGATAAGTGACATGGAAACCATTGCAGACATTTTTACCGATGGCCTACTACTAATTATAAGCGATTTACCTGCAATTAGTAGCCATCATTGCTTTTATGTTTTATGTTGATTGGCGCTTGACCTTAATATCGTTAAGTACGATACCTGTGTTGTTAATTGCTACCCGCATTTTTCAAAAAAATATAAAAAGAACATTTAATGATGTGCGCAATGCTGTTGCACAACTAAACACATTTGTACAAGAGCATTTATCAGGTATTCGGATTGTTCAAACTTTTAATCGTGAGCAGCAAAGAGTATAAAAAATTTAAAGAGATAAATGCCCAACATCGTAAAGCTAATATTCAATCTATCTGGTATTATTCCATTTTCTTTCCGGTGGTGGAGTTGCTTAGCGCTACTGCTATAGGCCTGTTATTATGGTGTGGTATTCTGCAAATGCTTGATACCAAACCATCGTTCGGGATTATTGTCTCGTTTATCATGTACATCAACTTGCTCTTAGGCCAATACGTGAGTTGGCAGAGAGGGTTTAATACTCTACAAATGGGTATGCTTAGCAGCGAACGTATTATAAAACTAATTGGTGCTGATGAACAAACACAAATACAGGAAAGACAGGTGCTACAAACATTCGCGGGAAAATTGAATTTAGAAATGTTTATTTTACTTACCAATATGATAATACTAAAAAAGATGCTGATCAAAATTGGATACTTAAAAATATAAGCTTTACCATACAACCCGGAGAAATGGCAGCTTTAGTAGGCACAACCGGCTCAGGCAAAACAACAATTATCGCGTTGCTCAATCGCTTTTACGAAATACAAAAGGGCGAAATCATGATTGATGATATACCCACATTCAACATTATGAACTGCATAGTTTGCGCGCAAAAATTGGGCTGGTACAGCAGGATGTGTTCTTGTTTTCAGATAGCATTTACAATAACATTACTTTTTTGAAAATGGAATTAGCAGGCTAACTGTGGAGCAAGCTTGCAAAAGTGTAGGCCTGCATCCTTTTAATACAGCAATTGCCGGGAGGTTTGGAATTTAATGTACAGGAGAGGCACACAATTAAGTGCAGGTCAGCGTCAGCTACTAGCCTTTGCACGCACATTGGTGGCTAATCCAACTATATTTATTCTTGACGAGGCAACTTCTTCTATTGATAATGAAAGCGAAAAATTAATTTCTAATGCAACACAATCGCTTATGGCCAACCGAACAAGTGTTGTAATTGCGCGCAGGCTTACTACCATACACCACGCTACGTGCATTTACCTGCTTAGTAAAGGCGAAATCAAAAGAACAGGGAACCCATAATGAATTGATTAATAAGTGGATTGTACAGAAATTGTACGAACTGCAGTTTGAAAATAATTTGTAATAAAGGTAATTAAGTTTATGTTACAGTGCTACTCAATAAGCAAGGCATCTTGTACAAAATTTCGATAGACTGCTAGCTAGCATTTTGTGATTGGTGAAAATGCTAATCTCAGGCAGAAAAATATTATACACCTTGTGTAAAACATATAAATTTAAATCTATACTTTTACCATACCGTATTCTTAATTGTAACAATATAATTATTTATCTAATGAAAAAAATTAATCAACTTGCTGGGCTAAATTTTAGCACACTGCACACTGTTACAACGGTGCTGGTTTAAGTTGGACCGCTATATGTACAACTACATTTAACACAGCTGATGTTATACCTGATAAGTTAGCCATCGTACCTTATACAATAAATGGACAAAATCATTTCCGAGTTTTGTGTGGTTTAGTTAACAAAACATACAACACACTCCCAAAGCTTGTGGAAATATTTAATTCTGAATTTCCTACTTGCACGAATACCTTAGTAAACAACAACCCGTGTGGCACTAATCCTGTACCTACCGATATATTTACTAATATGTATTTAGACTTACTGGATAAGACCGATGGAGGAGTAAATTCAATAGAAGTAAATCCTTGGCGTCATACTATTTATTTAAGTACTGCCTATCAACCAACAAGTACAGGGCCTGTTACGGGCAGGGTATATCGTGGTAGTTACAATCCTTACACGGGTGATGTTGATGATTGTTGGAGCGATATTACTGGTAATTTACCAAATAAAGTTTGCGTTGCAATAAGTAGCAATGCAAGTAAAAAGGAAGCTTGTAGCGAGAATATTTTTGCTTGTGTACGTGGGCTTGGAGTTTGGAAGTGTGATATTGTGAATGAATTTGATGTAAACGATTATGCACAAAATCGTTTTTATGAAGTAAATAATGACATAGTAATTGCTTCAAATACAACAATCACATTGACAGGCTGTACCTTAGCCATAGCTACCGGAAAAAAAATTACTGTGGAGCAAAATGCGACATTAATTATTGAAGACAATAGCTATTTATATGCCTGTGGCGATATGTGGCAAGGCATTATAAACAATGGAGGCACTGTAAATATTACAAACTCATCAACTATTGAAGATGCAATAGAAGCTGTGCACAATCAAAACAACGGTATCCTATGACATTACCAACAACACCTTTGCCGGCAACAATACCGATTTGTTTTTAGATCAAGGCAGTTATTCAAATATGAAAATAACCGGCAACACATTTACAAATGCCGCAGGGCCACTTACCAAAGCACCATACGCAGGCATTGCCCCTGCACACCACATACGATTGAATAATGTTACTGCCCTCGAAATTGGCGGCTACAGTGGCCGAAAAGAATATTTTTAACCGCAATTTGCTTGGCATATTGGCAACTGGCTCTACTTTTAATTGTTATAATAATACATTTAATAATATTGGTAAATTGCAGTATGCCGCCAATGCAATACCCTCGTGGACAAAACTTTATTACTGTGCTGCAATTACCGCAGTATCTTACAATAACACCCCCACTGTAAATATTGGTGACCAAAACAAAACAAACACCTTCACCAATTGCGATTTTGGAATATTTGTTGCTGGTGGCAAAACAACACGCATCACCCTCGATGCCCTGTACAACACTTTTGAAAATTGCATTACAAGCATTTACGCACTTAATGTAAATGGTACTCCTACTACCAACACCCTAAACATTAACAACAATTCTATTACCAAAACACCATTAGGTGGAATAGGCATTCGTGTAGATAATTTGCGATTAGTCACTATTGCCAATATAAATAAGAACATGATAAACCAAAACGGATTTTACGACCCTACAGCTTATGGTAGAAGTGGAATTGATGTGCAGAATTTTTTACCTACTGTGGTGACGTTGAATGTTGAAGATAATTTAATTCTCGCAATGTAGCTTATGCTATAAAGTTGCGAAATTTACTTGGGTTTCAAAAGTGTGGCAATGGCGCACGGTTTTAAATGTAATAAAATACAATTAATATTACAAAACCGATTTTGATATTGAATGGCAAAGACAAATATGGTATGCTAATGTACAAAATTGCCAATTTGCTTGGCTATGCAATAACAACCAGTTTCGTTTGCACAAACCCGATGTAACAAGACTAGTTTAGTTACAGGAATAAATATTGAACGAAAATTCTATTAATTACTTTGGTAGAAAACAAAACTGAAAATGGTGGTGCGAGGTATTTCTTTGAAAGGCGAGTGTACAGGCACAGTTTTATTTTAATACAATGGCAAACTGTTGCCGCGGTGCATACCTTGACAAGGTGCTGCAACTCCATAAGTCCAGGCAAGGTACAGCTGGTGCTAGTTGGGGAAATAAATGGGTTAATAATGACCCAGCAATTCATTGGCAAGAGTGGATGGGATGAATGTGAATGCCAGTTGGTACGCCCCATTATGGTTATACGACTTCATGAATTTGACCTTTGTTCACCTGGTGCCTTCAAATCCGCAATACGTAACTGTACAGCCGTAAATAATACAATAACAAGTTGTATAGCACCGCTGATGTGCGATAAGGATACATCGAGAGCGCAATGTATTTGAAGAAACAGCATGAACTATATGGAACGACCCCGACTCTGCATATTTTCGAAATGCTGCCGAAGAAGCATTTTTTGATGCTGCAAATTTGGACACAACTATATTTGATTAAAATGTGACCAAGATGCTATTTATTTGATAAACAATTACACTCAATTGAATCAAACGATGGCAAGTATGATTTGGTGCGGAGTTTGTACAAAGTAACTGACGGTGATTGATTACTGCAAATTCAATTGTGGATGCACTGATGCAAGCAAATGATAAAACAAAATAAACAATTTGTATTAAGAGTGTTGCATTAAATAAATATTGATTCTATTTTGGACGATGGCGACCATTACAGCAACAACTTAAGATTGCCTTAGCCCATCCGTTTTATGGTGGCGAGGCTGTGTATTGGGCAAGAGCGATTTCCATATTGATGTGGTAGATATTTTGCCTCCTTTGAGAAGAGGGCGACCAAAAATTCAAAAACAAATGTAATTGAAATTGCAAATGACTTATTATCCAAACCCTGCAAAAGATTATGAGCTATTTAATTAGAAAAAATAAATCAGATAAAATTGAGTTTAGAAGATTATTGATTGCAATTGGAAAAAATTAATGAGATTGCAAATTGACAATACTAAAACGATAATTAGCACAACCAGTTGAAGCAATCGTTTATTTTATTCATTGTATATATAATGGAATAAATACAGATTCCCAATAAACTAATTTTAATCAAATAATTATCACTGGTGCTGCATTGTAACAACCTTTTTTTTAATTATATAAAATGAAAAGTATTTATTTGATAACTTATTTGCATTTGTAAATTTTGTACAGCAAAAAATGAATGGTAATTGGTTATTTGGTGACAGTGCAGGTATTGACTTTAAATTCCTAATCCGTTGTTCCATTTGCATCGTAGTTGGTCGAGGTAGTTGCACATTCTTTCTGATTCAAATAGCGACTTCAATTTTATAGCTAAATACTGTAACAGGTTTTGTGACTACCGTGTAGCATAACAAATGATACAGTTGAAAATGGCACAATATAATTGGTATAGGAGTAGCATGATCAAATTATTTTTGATGCAACAACTTAGATGATACAAATTTATTATTTTATTTTCCTAGTGGTGTTTATACTGTAAAGGGTTTTTTATTTTTCAATACTTGATATTAGCAAATGGTGGCCTAGGAAAAGTAATTGCCAAAAAATGCCCAATTATAGTCAATGATTGGGTTGACGATTGTTTAATAGCTATACAAAGTGGTAATGGCCGCGACTGGTGGATAATTACAAAAATTCATGATGCTGGTTTTACTTATATCAATCGTTTTTATGTTTACTTGGTTTCTTCAACAGGTATTTCGCCTCCCATAATACAAGACTTTGGCAACGCCGTGGATAGCGATTTGCAAAAAATATATTTCAACAACCCAGGCAATAAACTGATGAACATTAACATTACTGGTTTAATGACGGAGTACAATTTTGACCGATGCACAGGCATTTTATCAAATCCCAAATTGTTTTTCCTGAACAAAGTACAAACATTGATAGATGGTTTTGGGAAGGGGCTTACTCGCCAAATGATAGTTTGTTTTATGCAACAAAATTGTGGAATGTATTTCCAAAAGACACTTCAATGCTATTGCAATATAATTTATTCGCAACTGATATACCTGCAAGTTGTGATACATTGTATGAAATAAAATAATCCAGTTACTTTAGGCGCATTCCGCTTGCCCTGATAATAAAATGTATATTACTAGTTGGTACGATTGGGGTTTTCCAGCGTATCCATACCCCGATAGTGTACGCAATATGTTTAATGAAAATCTTGGCGTAATAAATTATCCTGATAGCATTGGTAAGGCATGTAATTTTCAACCATTTAGTTTTAATCTTGGTGGTAAAAGAGTTTATGCAGGTTTGCCCAACAATCCCAATTATAGTTTGGGGCGGTTGGTTGGGAGTCCTTGTGATACGTTGCAGTGGGTGGGCACGCCCGAAACCCCAAACCCCCAAGGGGCTTTAAGAACATGCGCATCAATCCCAATCCATTTGGCCTCAAAAATAAATATTGAGTTGAGTGATTTTAAAAATGCAAGTTATGTTTTAAAAATAGTGGATGCAATGGGTAAAGAAATTTGGCAACAGGAGATTGTGAAACAAAAAACAGAAATAGATTTAGAAAAAATAAAACAGGGAATTTATTTTGTTATGCTGAGTGGTGGAAATGATATATTTACAGGGAAAATAATAAAGATGTGAAAATGCGGCCTTCGCTCACCCGTTGCCCTAAAGGGCGCAACAATGGCGTACAATTGAAAATTTTGTTTGTATAAGTGGCTGGCTCCCCTTCAGGGCTAAAAAAAATAAATTAAAAAAAAATAAAATTATGAAAAATCTCATTTTGGTATTTCTCTTTTTTGCAATGTTCATTGCAACACAAAAAGCAAAAGCCCAAGCCTGCAATTTGCCCATTATGAATATGCACACCGTGTATATTTTCACAACAAAAACCAACCACACTATGGAAGAAGTAATGGGAACAAAATTAAACCCCATGTTATTCAATTTCGTGTTTGTAAAACTGCAGCCGAACTAATGAGCTTAAAAAATTAGCAAGAGAAAATAAATTGCAATCTTCTGTTTTTGTTTTTTTTAGTAACGGTAAGGCTATACGTTACTGCAATGTGGAGGAGTTTGCAAAGGCTGTTGAGAATAAAATTGAGCTTAAGGTTGAGGAGTAGGGTTTTGATTGAAATAAATAATTATCCTTCGTAAAAATTAACGGGTATGCAATACAATTCTCAATTCGCTATAGCGCCACAAGCGAGGACGCTTGCGGGAGGAGAGGATACTGTTTATTTCGATTACCTTGACGATGAAGCGTATTACCGTGCAGGCAATAGAGATAGTTGCTTGCTCAACTTGGCTGACACCAGCGACCAAGCTTATTTGGAATATCTTTCGATACTTCAAGCTAAAGCAACATAGGCAAATTTGAAGATGTGCGCGATTACATAGCCGCCAAGAATAAGCAAGCGGCTCAGATAAAGTAAGTGCGATGAGCACGAATAATCAAATCAATACCAATTTAAAAGTACTCCGCCAAATTTATCTCGACCATGTAATAGATAACGAGCAATTAGAATTAGATTCTGCGACTCGCGCACAACTTGAAAGCATCGCTTATCAAAAAGCAATTGAAGGCGGTGAGGCGGTTTACATAGCGCGTGCTATGTTGCATTTAGATTTGGAAGATTATTATTTGTTAGGATTGCGTAAGGCTGATGTGACAGAAATAGCAACAAATTTAAATTTAGTAACGATTAAAGTAAATCCAAACCCAGCTAAAAAGCTAGATTGAGGGTTTCAGTAATAAAAGCTTTAATAAAAACTAATTATTGCGGATATATATGGTAGGACAGTTTCTTCAACTTATGCAATGGAAAATACATTATCCTAAAAATGGTGATAAACTCAATTCCAAATGGTGTTTACATTGCACAGTTGTACAATTTAGATTTAAGTATTGGTAACGCAAAATTAATTATTTCGAGTAACCTATAGGGCATCATTTTGATGCCCTTTTTTTAAAAATAATAATGAAAGCACTTTGGGTTTTGTGGTTTTTATTTATTCTGTTTAGTAGTGGCCAAAACAGAAATTCAGTTTGGGTGTTCGGTGATAGCTGTATAATAATATTTGATACAATAGGCGTAAAAATTGATTCTTCAATATGTGTTTCAAGAGGTAGTGCGAGCAGTGTGGCAGATAAAAAGGTAAGTATTTATTTAGTATAACAGGGTCCATTGAGGCATTAAATGCACAATATCCTCAAGCTGCAAAAGTTTATAATTCGGAAAATAAAATAGCTGTTGGTGGTGATAGCTTAGTTGGCACTGCATGGTATAGGGAGTATGTAGCAGTTCCTATTCCAAATGATATAAGTAAATATTATATGTTTAGTGCTGGAGTTACTACGGTTCGGTTTTACTATTCAATAATTGAGCATGAGCCAAGATAGCGGGCGTGGTGCTGTCATTCAAAAAATGTACCCTTGCAAGGCACTAACTTTATAGCATCGGATGGCTTAGCGGCAGTGCAACATGGCAATGGCAAGAGATTGGTGGCTGGTTGTGAGAGAGTGGACAAAACCACCTTACGATAGTGCTTTTTATTTTTATTTAGTTACACCAGATAGTGTTTATTTGCACCATGAGCAACATATTGGTGAGGCTATTGTTGATAATGCAACCACTGTTCAATTTTCGAAGATGGAAGTAAATTAATTTGCATGGAACGAAGGGGTTTATTAACTGTTTTTGGTTTTAACAGATGCAATGGAGAACTAAGTAATGATTAAGAATTGAAAATCCTGTTGCAAATCAAGTGGATAGCTTTCCATGGTTTTTCGATTTAGAAATTTCGGCCAGTAATAGGTATTTATATTTAAGTCAATTGCATAATGATTATGGATTCATTAAATCATGTTATCCAATACGATTTCCAAGCTGCCAATGTGCAAGCAAGTAAAGATACAATTGCCGATATAACAAATCTTGCTTATGCTGGCTTATTAGAACTGGCGCCAAACAATAAAAATTTATTTATCATGTTGAGGTTAACCCTGTTGTCACATTCATGTATCCATTTCCAGATAGTGTGCACAACTATATAAACGAAAACCTAAATGTAATAAATGAGCCCGATAGTGATAATTGCAATTTTACACCATTTAGTTTTACCTCGGTGGCAAAGCGCACTTATTATGGTTTGCCTAATAATCCCAATTATGAATTGGGGCGGCTTTACGGTTCACCTTGTGATACGTTGCAGTGGACAAACCTCACCCCGGCCTCTCCAAAGGAGAGGGAGTAATTCAAATTACTTACATATCTGCATGGGGAGAAGTTGTTTATAAATGCAGGTGGGCTGCAAGGGAAGAATGTAACGGTGAGTATATACGATGGGCGGGAGTATTGGTAGGGCACAATTTTGTGCCCTTACATAACGGTTACGCTACAGTGGATGTGGATTGTAGTGGTTGGGCGAGTGGGATGTATGTTGTATGTTTGGAAACGGATAAGGAAGGTTGTCGAAGAAATTTATTAAGGAATGGAAATATTTATTGATTTTTTCAATTGTTATATTAATCGTATTTAATATGATGATGAAACTCAAAAGTCATTTTGTATTTTTGCAAAAAATAATCATGCTCATAATTGGAATTGCAGGAGGCTCCGGCTCGGGAAAACAACAGTGGTAAAAGAAGTGATGAGTTCTTTTTCGCTCAATCAGGTTGCTATACTTTCGCAGGATAGTTATTATAAAGAATAGCAGCCACATTACGATTGAGGAAAGGAAGGGTATAAACTTTGACCATCCAGAAAGTATAGAATTTGATTTGCTTGTAAATCACTTGCACGAACTACGCAAAGGCAAAATTGAACAACCACTATACGATTATATTACTTCCACCCGACTAAAAGAAGTAAATAACATAGAGCCAAATAATGTAATTATTGTAGAAGGCATTTATTATTTACCGATAAGCGTGTGCGCGACTTGTGCGATATAAAAGTCTTTGTAGATGCCGAACCCGACGACCGCCTCATACGCATTATAGAGCGTGATATGCGCGAGCGTGGCCGCAGCGCACATCAGGTGATTAACAGATACACGGTAGTGAAAGAAATGCACACAAAATTTATTGAACCTACCAAACGCTTTGCCGATGTTATAATTCCACAAGGGGGCGAAAACAAAGTGGCCATAAATATGCTGGTAGCAACCATACTCAAAAGTTATTGAAGTCGAATCAGTAGTTGGGTCTTTTGATTCACACTCAGTTATTATATTGCCCCTAATTTTAATTAAACTTCAAAATCAAGAAATTTTTCTCTTTTGGCTGTAAGCACGCATACTTGCTACTTGTTTGCAGACCTTGCTTTCGCTAGAATATACTGAAGGCTAACGTGAGGTTAAAGTTCGTGATAGCTTAGGCATCTATAGCAAATCAAATTTCTCAATAAACACGTGACCATTTCAAAGTCGAAATCAATAGCCTAATGTCAATACTACACTCCTACCCTAAGCAATCCTTTTAATTTACACTATCTTATATTAAGCCACATAATCGCTAAGATAGGTAAAGCGATCGGTTAGCTTTCCATCTTTAGTTATGGATGCCCGCGTAATTAATCCATCATCCTCAGCTTTAATTAATGATGGGAACACTTTCGTTATTAGTTCTGCACCAAAATCTTCGCTTGCATCGCGTGGTAGCGAACATGGAAGATTATCAACTGCCATTACAGAAATTGAGCTTTCACTAAATCCATTAACATACTGACGTTCGTACTGTTCCCACTCATAGTATGGCTCTTCTATAGTAGTTGCAAAAGTGGTGCATGGTATACTGCCATTGATATCACAGGTAATGTCTCCAATAGTACGTATGGTAAAGTTAGCCTTGCCCATATCTTCTAACGTAAACAACCGAGGCGCTCGGGGATGCCAAAATGCACAGTGAATAAGCATATCCGTCTTGTTGCTGAACTTATTAAAGGTGCTTATATATTCTTCGGGATGCGCATAAAAGTGAGGGCTGTTCCAGGGTAACTTATCCTGATGCACATGATAGTCATTAGAGTGGAGGTGTGTGTAAACAGGTTCATTAAAGCTGAACATCATATACTCATACACAGACACTTTACGAATTTTCATGCCTCCCAAAATTTCTAATGCACCATTACCTACCCGGCCTCCACCGGTTACGGCAATACGAATATTTTTTAATCGCGCTTTGCGCAATTCCTTTTCAAGCTCAGCCTTATGCTCACAATCCTGAGCAGGCTTCAAGGTAAACGAGCCATACTTTAAGCCATGCAAGCGGATGGTGTTGTAGGCGCCAACTATGCCAGCAAACCTGCCAAAACCAATTATCCGATTTTCAGATTCATCCACTAAACACTCGTAGTCTATCATTTGCATTTTCTTGCTTAATAATGTTTGAAGCAAGGTGCGGTTGTGGGGTTGCTTTTTTATAGTGTGCGAAAAAAATAAATACTTTTTTCCTGCTAGCAGGTTCTCTTTGGGAACTTCCTTTATTCCTAATAACAAATCACAATCCGATACATGATTAGTTAATTTTATTCCGGCAGCCTCATATTCACTATCGGGAATGCTGCGAATGCCACTTCGCTCGACAACTATTTCGATGCCCGGGTATAGCTGTATAAGTTGCTTGCATTGTAAAGGGGATAAGGCTACACGTTTATCCGGGGGAGTTTTCCCTTCTTTGATGATACCAATTTTCAAGATGAATCGTTTTTTTTAAAGGACTGCGAAAGTAGTAATCCTATTTTGAAAAAGAATTTTTTTGTTTATTTGAGGTGTTCTATATAAAGCATACAGACATGAAAAAAAATTTAACTATTACTTTGTTGCCGTTTTGGCTGCTGCTATTTCATGCGAGGTTGCAAGCACAGGGTGACACCGTGTTTTTTCGGAATATAGCATCTATAGGACCATTGCAATTCAACTTTAATTCTGACAGTTTTTATTTAGATACCGTTTATGATAAGCTGCTTCAACAACAAGTTCATAAAATAAACGCAAAAGGCAGCACCCCACTTTTATCATTTTCGAACCCCGATGTTCCCAAGTTTGCCGCAACATTTATAATCCCATCGTCCGGAAATTACGAGATAAAAATTACTTCCTCGTCCTATTATGAAATCAAAGATGTTAACCTGCTACCTGCAAAAGGCAACTTATACCGCAATATAAATCAGGATAGTGTAAACTACCTATACGGGGATAGTTACACAAAAGATGAATTCTTTCCATCATCGTCAGCAAGGGTAAGTCATACATTTATGCTGCGCGATTTCAAAGGGATAACCATTCATGTATTTCCATTTCAATATAATCCTGTGCAGCGCATGCTACGCGTTTATACAAACATGGCACTCGAATTATTTTGCACGGATGATTGCGAAACACCAAAAGTTTCTGCCGTTCGAAATATTGATACCGAGTTTGACGAAACATACAAAAGGCTTTTCAAAACTATGAATGGTATAAACCTGCCTCTGCCGGTAGATGAAAATGGAAGCATGCTGATAATTGCGGCATCGGGCTACTCCCTACTTTGCAACCACTCGTTGATTGGAAAATTCGCTCTGGCACAGCTACCGAAGTAATAGATGTAAATCAGATTGGTAATAATGCAGGTGCCATAAAAACCTATATTCAAAATTACTATATCAACCATCCGGAATTAAAATATATTCTGCTTGCGGGCGATGCACAGGATGTTGCAACGCCAATTTTCTGGGGAGGCGCTGCCGACCCCTCGTATGGCTATCTTAATGGAAATGATAGTTATGCAGAAGTATTTGTTGGCCGGCTTTCGGCAAATACCCTTGCAGAGTTGCAAGTGCAGGTAGCAAAAATACTTGCTTACGAAATAAATCCGGACACCACTAAAACATATTATGGCCATGCCACGGTTATAGGCAGTAATGCCGGCCCGGGTGATGATGGCGAAATGGACTGGGAACATGCCCGAAACCTGCGCACTAAATTGTTAGCATACACCTATGCCAACGTGCAGGAGTTATATGATGGCACCCACCCCGGAGGCAACGATGCAAGCGGAGATCCGCTTGCGTTTGACTTTTACACTCAGCTGCAAAACGGCATAAGCCTGGCAACGTATACAGGCCACGGTACAAGCAGTACATTTACTACCACCGGCTTCAATAGCAACGACATCAGCAGCCTTACCAACTTTAACCAATGGCCCTATATTTGGTCGGTAGCATGTGCCAATGGTGATTTTAATAATGGTACCTGTATGGCCGAAAGTTTTTTGCGTGCCGAATACAATGGTCAGCCTACAGGAGCTGTGGCCACGCTCATGTCAAGTATTAATCAATCATGGGTGCCACCCATGGATGCGCAGGACGAGTTTATCGATATACTTACCGAAACTTACGTTAACAACATAAAACGAAGTTTTGGTGGCATAAGCGTCAATGGATGCATGCATATGAACGATAACTACGGCCCTGCAGGCGATGAAATGACCGACACGTGGTGTTTGTTTGGCGATCCTTCGATGCAAGTGCGCACAGCACCTCCCTTTGTTCTTGCAGCTACGCATACAACCATTATTTCGTTTAACGACAATACGCTTGCATTATCCTGCAACAAACAGGATGGCGCTACGGTATGCCTTAGCAATAATGGTCAACTACTTGATAAGCAGCCCTTGCAAAACGGGCAGGCACTATTGAATTTTAATTCAATTGGAAATCAGGATACCTTACAACTTACTGTGTATGGTTACAATTGCAAACCTTATCTGGCCGATATTAATGTGTTGCCTGTAGCCCAGGCAGAAGTGCAGGAATCGGGAATTTCTATTTATCCCAATCCAGCAACAAGCAACCTTTACCTAAAAACTAATACTCCCATTTTGTCTATTGAAATCTTGTCGATGGAAGGGCGCATGCTTAAACAATGGAAAGAAAATAAAAACGGTGCTATAGATATAACGATACCCATATACGATTTGAGTAATGGAAATTATATTGCAAAAATTGTTATTAACGATAAACTTTTTTTAAAAAAATTTGCTGTAAACCGTTAACAGTAAGCTCTAAGTGTTTATTGCCAGTTTAAGAGATCGCTAATAAAAACTAGTCGCGTCTTACTTTATTTTCGTTTTGCTTAAATTTATAAAGTCGGAAGTTGCGGTCAGCATATACTTCCTGCCCGAGTGTTGCAACTAAGGCATTACATTGCAAGTAGGAAGCATCGGTAATACAACAATATTCGGTGCCTTCGTCAATTACTCGCCTGATTTTCTTAAACGAACTCTCGGAGGTATCTTCAATAACATGCCCTTGCCGTTTTAAAAAATACAATGCTCCATTGGGAGTATGCTCGGGCAATACTGCAATCTTTGCATCTTGCGGTACACCACAATCTTCAAGCACTTCTTTGGCATAGCGTAAACGAAATCCAACACGCGCGTGATAATTACGTTCACCGGTTTCATACCTCGCCTCCAACTTTTTAGATGCAAAGTTAAAACTCAAAAACACTAACACTACCAGGGCAATGCGTGCAATTGGGTTTCTGATAATTTGTGGAAATAACTTCAACACATTTGCAAAACCAAATGAGGTCATAATCATAATAACAGGCAGCAAGGCAAGAAAGTAGTAATCGTGATCATAAAACTGAAAGTAAAATAACAGCACATATGCAACGGAACCCAAAAGCAGCACTAACGCAAAAGCGTTATTTTTAAATGTGTTTTTCCATGCCAAAACTATTGCCAATGCTGCCAACACAAAAAATGTATGCCAGGTCGAAAAATAGTAATAGCTGCCAAACCAGCCATTAGATACACGCTGATAAACTTCATGGATGGTTTGATCAGACTTTTGCCATATTGCATTAATACTGGTTAAGAAAAAGAAGCAGGAATTAGCTTCATTAAACTTAATAACATACACATTCCATGCAGCTATGCTGCCTGCATAAATTAGAACTGTAATCAAAAATGAAACAACCAATTTCCCATGAATGATCTTCCTTTTTTTATTGAATAAATAATTGAGTACAGTTACTGCAAAAAGCGAAACAGGTATTAAGGCAAAGCTGATTCTAATAAGTGAGCCAAGCGTTAAAAACAGTAAAGCAAGCCATAAGTAACGGAGTAATGTTTTCTGTATAAACTGATAATAAAAGTAAAAACCAATAAGAGTGAATCCCAGAGCTGGAGGATCAGGAATTACACCTATACCATAATACAACAAAATACCTGATGAAAGATATAACATTGTAAACACCAATGCATAGAATTGCTCATTAAACAACTCTTTTAATAATTTATAGAAATAAAAAAAACCGATAAGTACAATACTTGTGTTTAGGATTTTTAATACGGCAACATGTTCAACAGAAACCCGATAAAATAATGCTGCTAAATAATACACAATAGGAAACTCGCTGGCACAATGGCAATTGTTAGCATCGGCATTTAAAATAGAAGGAGAAAAAAAACCGGACTCGAAATAATAATAACCAAGCGTAAACGAAAGGCTATCGGTTTGGCGCCAAAAGTGAATACCTTGTGGGATTAGAAAGAGATACCGGCTAAATCCAAAAACAAAAAACAGTAAAGCCACACTAAGGAGAAATAAAATTACATCAGCATTTCTAAAATCGATATTCAAAAATCGACTAAGGCCACTGGAATTACTATTACTATTCATAAAGCTTAAATAGGGAAGATAAACTATGGCAAACATACAAAACACATTTTGTTTAACGTAACAGCAATACAAATTCAAATAATTGGGTTAATTTCTATTTGAAAACTTTTCTATATCAACTGCAATGCTGGTAGCGATGAAATTATTTTTACCATCTTATAAAAAAAAAAATGAACGCTTTTAAGAACATGTTTTTGTGCATGCTGCTATTAGCTACGTTAGCATACACCCAAAACATTTATGCGCAGGGGCCTGCATTATCTTCTTTTGGAACGGTGCAGGGTGCCGAACAAGGCAATAGCATTGTGCAAACTACCGATGGCGGTTATGTTATACTGGCTAGTGGCAGCATTAACCCACCCTTTAATAATCTGTTTGGTACTACGCTTATCAAAACCGATTGCAATGGTGCGATTGAATTTTACCGCACGTTAAAAATAGGAGATGTTAGCGTTGGACTTAACCTGCATCAAACCAAAGATAAGGGTTACGTTTTTCAACTAATTTCGAATAGCACACAAACCAATCATGTATGCATAGTTAAAACAGATAGTGCTTTTAATCAGCAATGGTGTAAGCAATTTCCGTTTAGTGGTTTACAAACTGATGATATGATTTTGGATGTGAATGAAAACATATACTTTGTAACCAATGCACAAAATACGCAGGGGCAATATCCCGAGATTGCACTTGTAAAAATAAGCCTAAGCGGAACACTGGTCTTTTATAAAAAATTCAGTTATGAATATGGCCTTACTCCGGTAGCTCTGGAATTAACAGGTAATGATGAGATTGTTATTTTATCAAAAGCGAAGAGCATAACTGATCCATTTTTAAATCTGGCAATCAGCAAGCACAATGCGCAAGGCAATTTTATATTGGCCAAGTTATACAACACCGTTTACGATGCCGAACCGGAAGACATGGAAATAGACAACAGTGGTAACTTTTATATTGCCGGCCGCACCCCTTTTATAGCTACTGCCTACGATGCCTTTTTGCTAAAACTGGATGCTGCATTTAACCTTAAGTATTCAAAATTTTATGATGCATCTACTGCGCAAGGCGAAGCCTTTCGCTTTTTAAAATTACATCTGGGCAAACTTTATCTGTTGGGAGATATTGGCACCTTTGATGAGCGCGATATGGCCATTACACGTACTAATCTTAATGGCAATATAGATTGGAGTAAGCGTTACAATGCATCACCCTTGTTTACCAATTATTTATTTAGCGGATGCATTAACAATCAAAACAATATGGTGGCAACAGGCGATTTTAGAGTAGGGAGTGGTCGT
The DNA here is from genome assembly GCA_016714535.1 of Bacteroidota bacterium. NCBI lineage: Bacteria > Pseudomonadati > Bacteroidota > Bacteroidota bacterium. Next base: position 138,587 of record JADKDR010000005.1, on the reverse strand, counting down.
GATGCAGTGATGCTTAGTACCGATAGTAGCGGTTGGGCAGGTTGCTTTACACAAAATTTTCAATGGAACATTCGTGATTCAATTTTAAGTTCATCGTCTATTGCGTATATAGAAACTTCACCTGCAACATTTCCAATTGATACGCAGGTTAGTCAGGCTCAGTTGCAGATAAATCAAAACATACTTTGCAGCCAATTGCCTCCTTGTATTGCTTTTAGCGCAAGCAAGAAAAGTGAATGTCCTGACTTGTGTTATCAGTTTACAAACAATAGCGTGCCGCAGCCCAATGGTTTTTGGTACTGGTCGTTCGAAAATGGCGAACCATCCTATGCCTTGAGTTACAACCCACCTTTGGTTTGTTATAAAGATACAGGCAAACATATTGTCAAATTAAAACTTACCCTGTTGGGCAAAACATCCGAAATACAATATGATGTTAAGGTTGAACAGGATTGCTACCTCAATATTCCCAATGTGTTTACTCCCAATGACGATAGCGTAAACGATGAATTCTTTATAAAAAATCTTCCTGCCGAATTTACTCTAAAGATATATAACCGATGGGGCACCCTGGTATACAGCAATAGTGACAGAAGCAAGATGTGGGATGGAAAATCAGAAAATGGAAAATTGGTTAGTGAGGGTGTTTATTTTTATGTACTTGAAAGTCCTACTTTTGAGAAAAGCATAACAGGTAGCGTAACTGTCATTCCCTAATGGTTGCTAGATGCTTTTGAGGAAAAGCGAAATCGCTTTTCTCTTATTCTCATCAAGGTGATAATTTATATTAGCAGTAAGGTAGTGAGTGGCTTCTGCTTCATCAATTTCATACTGTTTACTTGAAGCAATAGCGGCCTTAATATTATATACACCAAAGGCTAACGCATTATTAAATGCGTTTATCATTTTATCATCAAGACCTGGCTTACAAACCCACACAGCAAAAGCAAAAGGTAACCGGGTATGCAGTTTCCACAATTCGCCCAAATCATATATTAACGAAAACTGATTTTTAAGCTGCAAGGCGCGATCACCAATTATCAACGCCAATGATTTATTCTTATCAAATTGCAACTCATATCCCGGCAATGCCGGTTCGAACTTTTTATTAAGTTTAAAATAATCGCGAATCAACAACTGTGTAAGTTGAATGCTGGTGGTGCTTTGATAGTCGAGCAATATGCTCTGTGCATCATCCATGTTGCAGTTTCCTGCTAATATTACGGAAGCTACCGCCCCATTGCAGCCTATGCAATAATTGGTTATGACTTGAGCATCGGGAATAAGTTTCAATGCAGCAATCGGCAGTAAGGCAATATCGCACTCATTGTTTTTAAAAATATCCAACAAGCGGCTGGGATAATGCAATTGAAGCTCGAATTGTAAAGGCGATTGTTGTAAACCAAAAATAAATGGTAAGGTATTTAAATAGGAAACTGCTGCTACTCTTAACATACCACCAAAAAAAGTGTTATTGCAATGAATCTTTAAGTATTTCGACCGGTAAAGGCAATTCGAAATTTATACTTGAATCAATCGCAGTATTAATAACCGAATCTTTACGTAACGAATCTCGCATGTAAATATCATCCTGGTTTTGACACCAGTACTCCTTACGAATTTTAATAGGCGGCTTGCTTAGGCGGCCTCGTTGTACTCCGGTTCCTTTGCTGTGCAGTGCTTTTTCGAGGTATTTGCCTACAATGGGCAATGCGGTGCTTGCTCCTTGCCCCGATCCCCACCTCAGATGCACGCTGCGATAATCGGCACCAACCCATGCACCGGTTACCAGATTTTTTGTTATGCCTACAAACCAACCATCGCTGTAATTGCTGGTAGTGCCCGTTTTGCCAGCAAGTTCATTTCCATCATCAAACACCTTATAAGCCCACAATCCCGATGCGGTTCCACCGGGTTCCTGTATACTACCCATAAGCATAAAAATGGTAAGCCAGGCTGTTTCTGGATTTACGACTTGCGTAAATTTAGGCGTAAACGTTGCCAATACTTTACCATTACGATCGGTAATGGTGGTTATAAGCAAGGGGTCAGTGCGCTTACCCAGATTAAGCATAGTGCCATACGCATTTACCAGTTCAAACAAGCTGACATCGCTACAGCCTAAACATATAGATGGCACTGAATCAAGCTTACTCTTGATGCCAAGTTTTTTGCAGTATTCTATTACTTCTCCCCAACCTATCGAATCGGTAAGTTGTGCCGTTATCGAATTACAACTGCGGCCTAATGCCCTGCGTAATGTCATATTGCGATAACTAAATTTTTCATTGGCATTTTTAGGTTCCCACTCTTGTCCACCCTCGTAACGTATTTTAACGGGCTTGTCGGTAAAGCGGTCGCAAGGTGTAAAGCCACAATCTATAGCAGCTAAATAAGCAAATGGCTTAAAGGTACTACCCGGCTGCCTTTTACTTTGAAACACCTGATCGTATTTAAAAAACTTATGATCAATTCCACCAACATACGCCTTTATGTGTCCTGTAAATGGATCAAAAGAAATCATGCCTGCACGTAAAATTTTTGCATAGTAACGCAACGAATCCATAGATGATAATGTAGTATCCTTTGGCCCTTCGTGTGTAAATACCCGCATTGCCTTGGGGTGCGCAACAGTTTCCATACGGAATCATTTTTTTCGCCATGCTGCCTGATTAAATCTAAATAGATTGGCGTGTTCTTTATATTGTCCTCAATAAAGCGAGGAATCTCAGCACCATCTTCATTACGCCATGGATTTTGACCGCGCCACTGTTGGTAAAATTGCTTTTGCAATTTTTTCATATGCTCACGTGTGGCATCCTCAGCAAATTTTTGTAATCGTGAATCAATAGTCAGATAAATCTTTAGACCATCCTCGTATAAGTTGTACTTATATTTATCGCACCACGATTTCAAAATATTTTCGGCCTGCACGCGGATGTACGAATCGTGCTCATCGCTTTTTTTCTTTTGCTTAAGCGACAGGCTTATGGGTAAGGCCACTGCACTATCATGAGCTACTTTGCTTATAAATTCATATTTGAGCATTTGCCCCAAAACCACATTCCTCCTTTCGAGGCTTCGTTTCTTTTGTTTAATAGGATTGTAACTGCTGGTAGCTTTCAGCATTCCAATAAGCAATGCAGCTTCTTCTAATTCTAATTCTAAAGGTTGCTTACTAAAATAATTTTGACTTGCCACCTTTATTCCAAACCAATTATTCCCAAAGTCAACTGTATTAAAATACATTTCGAGAATATCCTGTTTGCTATAAAAAGTTTCGAGTTTTACCGAAGTAACCCACTCTTTGGTTTTATAAACTACCGCCCGCACATATGGAACATATTGCAGCAGTCCCTGATTGATTTCCTTTCGGGTTTTAAACATATTCTTGACCAACTGCTGTGTTATGGTGCTGGCACCTCGCTGATCACCCTGCGCTGTGCTAATCATTCCACTGAGAAGTGCGTATATGTCAAGACCATTGTGCTTATAAAATCGTATATCTTCAGTCGCTACAAGCGCATCTATTGCTACTGGTGCAATGCTTTGATATGTAATGGGGGTGCGGTTTTCTGTGTAATATTTACCTATAATAACACTATCACTCGAAATTATTTCCGAAGCAATGGCAACCTCCGGATTGCGTATTTCTTCCAAACTAGGAGTATAACCAAACAACCAAAGGAAGTTAAGCTCCAAAGCCACAACGTATACAACCATCCATAATACGATACGCACAGGCCATAAGATGAACTTATTGCTGATATAATTTCTAAGTTGTAGTGCTTTAAAAACCTTAACTATCGATTGCCACATATTTTTATTAATACCCCGTCCTTAAATAAAAGGGTTGAACCGCCAAAAGTCACCCCTTTTGTTTGATTATACAAATAGTAATTGAAAGTGGTTTTAAATGCCTTTTTATGCAAGCATGTGACATTTTAACCAATAAGTGGATTCATATTTATATTTTGTTAATAATTATTAGGCCAATAGGCTTATTTGTATAGGGTTTCAGCTACTTTTGCGTCCTAAAATTTTTAATATAAATAATGAAAAACAATTTCAAAACATTTCAGCGGGTATTTTAACCTTACTGTTATTTTCTTTAACATCTATGGCTCAACCAAATTACGATGCAGGATTCGATTCATTAGTATATTACAGGGTTAACACAAGCAACGGATTAAGCAAATGGCCCATGTATTACAATGAGGAGATTACTTTCTCAGGGCGTATATTTAACTATGGGCTTCTCAATTTTGATTCGGTTTTAGTTTCCCTTGATGTAAAAGACCAAACGGCCACTACTATCTATACTAGTTCGGTTGTTCTGCGCGGTTTTGATACCATCACAACCGGAAATTACTTGCCCTATCGAGTTGGAAAATTTTTGGCAACACAAAAAGGGGTTTATAGGGGCATATGCACCATTACTATGTATGGGCAGATAGATGGAAACACATCAAATAACATTGATGAAAAATATTTTGAAATAACGGATGATGAACTCGCTCGCGACAATTTAAATTTTCAGGCCATCATTGACACGGTAACAGGACTAAATGCTCCCGGGCAAAACGGAAAAATGTGTCAAACGTATCTCCTTAAAAAAGATGACTATATAAGTTCCGTAAAAATCAAGTTGTACCAACCAACTTTTGGCGATTCGGTAAAAGCCTTTATCATGAAATTTGATACTGCGCTAAACTATCCTGATACCAATAATATCATCGTTTACGAATCCAATATGTATTACATACAAGCAGCCGACACCTTAGGTGAAGTAGATATTACTCTTAACTTTCCGCTTAATACCAAACTTACGGCAGGAGGTTATTGCATTGGAATTTATGAATACGATTATTCAATTAACATAGCCTGCTCAAACCGGGGATGGAATGCTTTTCGCAATTTCTTTTATTACGATGCTTTAGGAGGATGGGTACGCAACGAGGCATTTGATGCCTATTTTGCATATTATATACACCCTATCTTTTCTTGCCAAATGACATCTTCCTCCACCGTTTCAACATTACCTTGCAATCCTAATGGTGCCGCCATTAGTGTTGCGTATCAGTTTAATAAAGGGGCTGTTTCATTTTTATGGAATAATGGAAATACAACCAACACCATTAGCGGCCTTGCAAATGGCGTGTACACCTGCACCATGACCGACAGTGCCGGATGTCAGAGCATAGCCACCGTAAATGTTATTAACGCCCTGCCGGCTATTGATAGCATTATTGCCACACCTTCAGGATTTTCCTCCTCTAATGGCACTGCTACACCTTACGTAGTTTCACCTAATGGCATTGCATCCTACCTTTGGAGTAATGGCAGTACCAATGGCCAACTAGCAGGTGTGCCTGCCGGAACTTATACCGTTACCGTTACAGATGCTAACGGCTGCACCACTACCGGCTCGGTGTTTATTCCTTTAGCAGCAAGTGTACAATCGCTTGCTCAAAGTAATGTAATCATGTATCCGGTACCTGCCTCCGACTACCTCATGCTCTCCAATCTGCCGGCAGAAGGAAACCACATAGTGCTGTTGGATGTAAACGGCAGAATTGTTAGAGATATTTACGTTCCTGCATCCACTCCGTTTATCCGATTGAATGTAGAAGATGTTGCCACAGGCATTTATGCAATAAAACTTACATCGAAAAGCAATATTTATTCCGGCACATTGATTATTGAATAAATAAACTTTTGGCAAATAACAAACAAGAACCTGCATACTAAGTATGCAGGGCTTTTTTTCTATGCTACCTTTTAAGTCATTACTTTGGTCATGCTGTTTTTTATCGGTTACAAATGTTTTAACCTGCTGCCACGCTGGTGCTTCATCGGCAACTTTAAAAATCTCATAGCATGGTAGGAGCGATATCTTAGTTGAATCAAACAACGCCTCTTTAGTTTAGCTCCTACGGAGCTAAACGGTTTTCCTCGAAAATGCGTTCAGTTCTATTATCAATTTGATAGATGTTTATTGGGTGCAACAAAAATTCTTTGATTAATAGAGGATAGCTTCTCAGAATAGGAAATTAAAAATCCTTAAAGGTTTGCTTTTTTAAAACTCTCATACACTTGTCTTGATGCATGTGTTTTTAATGCCTTGCTCATTTTTCAAGAATACATGAGAAGCATTTACATCCAATTAGCATTGAGTAACATCACACCATAAAAAAAACAAGCTTGAAACGTATAGGGTTATAGTTACGCATGGAGATAAGAATCAGGAAGTGTAGAATTCTTTCAATTATTATGACCATCTATCACTATAAGATAGCCTTACAAAAAATTAACGCAATGAAGATGTTGGGTAATTTCCCTTTACCAAAAACAGTTACACGAAAGCAAAATGCTATTCAGGTTCTTTCAATTCGCCTTCCCACTTACTCACTACAGCGGCAGCAACCGAATTACCAACCACGTTGGTGGCGCTACGTCCCATATCTAAAATTTGATCGATGCCCAGCAATAAAGCCAAACCCTGCTCTGGTAATCCAAACTGAGGTAACAAAGCTGCAATTACCACAAGCGAAGCGCGTGGCACTCCCGCTACTCCTTTGCTCGTTACTAACAAAATGAGCATCATGGTAATCTGCTGACCAACGCTCAGATCCATCTTATATGCCTGAGCAATAAAAGCAGTTGCAAAGGTCATGTACATAATACTTCCATCGAGGTTAAACGAATAACCAAGAGGTAAAACAAAACTCACAATGCGATCGCTACAACCGAAACGCTTAAGGGCTGACACCGTTTTTGGAAAGGCGCTTTCGCTACTGGCGGTGCTAAAGGCAATAACAACTGGCTGCGAAACATCGCGCAACAAGCGCAAAAACTGAATGCGTAATAAATAGCAAATAAAGCCAAGTACAATGATAGCAAAGAAAAACAAGCCTCCATAGAAAACGGTTATCAGATAAGCGTACCCTTTAAGAATGCCAATGCCATTTTTGGCAATAACATTAGCCATTGCACCAAATACACCCAAGGGAGCCACATACATCACGTATGCGGTAATCTTAAACATGACTTCGCTAAGGGCATCAAGCCCGTGTACGATGGGTTTGGCCCGCTCGCCCAAGGATGCAACTGCAACACCAAAAAACAAAGAAAATACTACGATACTCAGAATGTTGTTGGTAGCCATAGCCTCCAGAATACTTTTAGGAATTAATTGCTCAATAAATCCTTTAAGTGTGGGCGCCTTGCTTGCATCTACATCACTGCTAAGATTGGCCATGGAACTAAAATCGAGGTAATGCCCGGGCTTAAACACGTTTACTAAAATTAAACCTAGTACCAGCGCCAAAATGGTTGCAAAGTAAAACCATCCAAGGGTTTTGATACCAATACGGCCAACCGTTTTAAAATCGCCAAGTTTGGCAATACCCACCACCAGGGTACTAAATACCAGTGGCGCAATAATCATTTTAATCAGGCGCAAAAAATATCGCTGAACAAGACAATTTTGTCGCAAAAAGCTTTTTGCGTTTCTGTGGTGTGATAATTGAGGAAAACATATTGGCCTATAACTACACCCAAAGCCATACCAATAAAAATCCACCAGGTAAGCGATATTTTTCGTAGCATATAAATTGTGTTTTGTTTGCTTGCAATGATACTATATAGTTTTGATGTGCCTGCAATATCCGCAGCGGCTTTTTTACAATATACCGGGCGCATGCTTTTTCTTCCATGCATATTACCTGCTGATTGATTACTATTGCGCCAGCAAAAAGATTAGAAAAGCAATGAATATTACGGTACTTTATATTATCCTGATCATTACCACCATGATCGCCATTATAAAGAGTTTTGAATATTTTGGACTTAGCAAAGTACAGGCCCTCATTGCCAATTACTTTACAGCCGGCATATTTACCTTTAGCACACAAGCCTCCGAAAATTTACAACATCTGGATATGATACCCGGCATACTGAAAGGTGCAGCACCAATGGGATTGGTTTTCTTTTCGGTATTTTATCTTACCTCGCTGGTAGCAGAAAAGCACGGTCTCGCCATTATGAGCGTGCTAAACAAAATGAGTGTTATTATCACCATAATTATCAGTACCTTATTATATAATGAAATAATAACAGTTACAGGATATGTTGGTATTGCCCTTGCCCTGATAGCCATTTTGCTTACAAATTATAAAGACAGCGAAAGCAAATCGCCCATGACACTGGCATCGTTCTTTTTACTGCTCGTGTTTTTTATTGGCAGCGGAATGGTAGATACAAGTATTAAGTTCATGCAGGCAAGGCTTATAACTCGCACCCCATTTGACAACGAAACCTTGTACATAAGTTGTGTATTTGCTATGGCCGGCATCTGGGGTATGTTTTACTTACTAAAAGAACTGGCACAAGGAACAGATAAACCATCACCCAAGAGTATAGGTGCTGGAATTATATTGGGAACCGTAAACTACTTCTCCTTGTTTTTTTCTTATGAAAGCTCTAAAAGCGCCCGGAGCACAAAGCTCTCTAATATTTGCAATAGTTAATATTGGGGTAATTATAGGAGCCTCTGTGGTAGGATACTTTGTGTTTAAAGAACGATTCAGCAAAATAAACTATGCCGGATTTGTGCTGGCACTCGTATCAATTTATATACTTAACAAAGGATAATATACGTACAATTATCGCTTTCTAATCAAATTTAATAATTTTTTCTTTGCCCTTGTAGCCTTTAGATGAAACTCTCGGTAATTATTGTAAACTATAATGTTCAATATTTTATTGAACAATGCCTGCACTCGGTGCTAAAAGCTGCACATGGTATTGCGCTTGAAGTTATTGTGGTGGATAATAATTCGGTAGATGGTAGTGTGGCCATGATAGCACAAAAATTTCCGCAGGTAACGCTGATTGGCAACAAAGAAAATACCGGCTTCAGCAAAGCAAACAATCAAGGAATAAAACTTAGTAAGGGCGAATATGTGCTCTTGCTCAATCCTGATACACTGGTCGAAGAGGATACATTTGAAAAAGTAATCCGCTTTATGGACGCGCATCCCGATGCTGGTGGACTTGGGGTTTATATGATTGATGGCAAAGGAAATTTTCTTCCTGAATCGAAACGTGGCCTCCCTACTCCATCCGTTGCTTTTTACAAAATATTTGGGCTCTCAGCATTATTTCCAAAGTCCACTACATTTGGAAAATATCACCTGGGATATCTTGACAAAAATAAAACGCATGAAGTTGAGATACTGTCAGGAGCATTTTTGCTCCTGCGAAAATCGGTAGTTGATAAAATTGGTTTGCTTGACGAAACTTTTTTTATGTATGGCGAAGACATCGACCTTAGCTATCGCATATTAAAAGCAGGCTATAAGAATTACTATTTTCCCGAAACACGAATTATTCATTACAAAGGAGAAAGCACCAAAAAGAGTAGCGTAAATTATGTGTTTGTGTTTTACCGCGCCATGATCATTTTTGCACAAAAACATTTTAGCAAACAAAATGCAGAAGTTTTTTCCTGGCTTATAAATATGGCTGTGTACTTGCGTGCAGCCATGGCAGTTGTTGCCCGCTTTATGCGCAACATTGCTGCACCTGCAACCGATTCCCTGTTTATGTATGCGGGCTATATTATTCTTAAAATTTACTGGGAGGACAAAATAAAAGTATTCGATTATCCTTCTTTTTATGAAACCATCATTATCCCCTGCTATGTACTCATATGGCTTACCGGCATTTTCCTTAGTGGCGGCTACGATAAGCCCGTTAATTATATAAAACTAATTCGCGGGGTGTTTTATGGCACGCTTTCAATACTAGTGGTATATGCCTTACTGCCCGAAGATATGCGCTACTCTCGTGCCTTAATTATGTTGGGCACCTTGTGGGCGGCAGCCTCCATTGTATCTTACCGTTGGCTTTTTCAATTGTTTAAGCTCCCGTTTTTTACATACAACAGTTCCATTAAAAAGCGAATTGCCATTGTTGCTTCCAACAAGGAATGCCAGCGTATATTACAACTGTTAACAGGCACCGGTTCAAATTACCAATTCATTGGTCAGATTTTTTCTGTAGGAGAAAACGAAGGTCATGACGAAAATTACCTTGGCTCTACCGACCGTCTAAACGACCTGTGTCAGGTATATCAGGTTGACGAGTTGGTTTTTTCATCAAAAGACATAGCGGCACATCAAATTATTGAATTGATGCAAAAAAACCTGAATCCAAAAATTGAATTTAAAATTGCACCTGAACAAAGCAGCTACATCATTGGTAGCAACAGTATTCATGAGCAAGGTAAACTATACCTGGTAGATATGAATACCCTTTCGCATCCTGAAAATGTGCGCAACAAGCGGATTTTTGATTTTGGCCTTGCCTTCTTATTGTTGTTAACCATGCCTATATGTGTTTGGTTTATCAGAAACAAATGGGGCTTTATAAAAAATGCTATTGCCGTATGGATGGGAAAATACAGTTGGGTTGGATTGACAGAAACCATGCAATCAAAAAATACACTTACCAAACCGGGAGTGCTCACTCCTGCCGATGCATCGGCAACTGTAATTGCAGATAAAGACACGCTCGAACGCTTGAATATACTGTATGCACGTAATTTTTCGGTAAGCGAAGACTTTAACCTGGTGGTAAAAAATTTCAAAAATCTGGGTCGCTCTATTTCTAAAATAAGTGAAAGTTAAAATTACTTTTAAGCGAATTCTACTTTTCTCTTTCTGAGTTTTATAGCATTTGCAGGTTATCATTATAAAATGACAAGTTACCTGCTGCGGCAATTGCGAGGGCAATTGCATATTATGTGGAATGCCGAAAACATACACGATGCCCTACAATCTACTGCCTATACCAATGAACAAAAGCAAAAATTAAAACTAATAGAAAACATATGCAACTATGCCTATGATAGTCTTGGATTGACAAATCATAAAAATTATACGACCATATACAATCAACACCACAAGCCCATTATGTTTGTGGTTGCGGCCTGCGAGCCCTATGCATTGCAAGCCCATGATTGGCAATATCCCCTATTGGGTAATTTAAACTACAAAGGCTTTTTTGACAGCACAGCAGCTTATAATGAAATGAGCAGGTTGCATCAACTTGGTTACGATGCCTCGGTAGGTTATGCCGGAGGTTGGAGCACTTTGGGGTGGCTAAAAGATCCTGTACTGAGCAATATGCTAAGGCGTAACGAAGGGCAACTAGCTGAGCTCATCATTCATGAGTTGGTACATGGTACTGTTTTTAAAAAAGGTGATGAACGCTTTAATGAAAATTTTGCCACTTTCGTTAGTGAACATGCCACGCTATCATTTTTAAAAAGTATGGACCGCAATGCTGACTCAATAATTCAAAAATATGTGAACTGGCGAAATGATGAAATTATTTATGGCAACTACCTTTTAACATGTGCAGATAGTTTAGCCGGATTTTACAAAAGCATAAACCAAGTTGACAGGACAACAGCAAAAAATTAAAAACCGAAAAAATCTTACAGCTAATGCAAGCCATCGATTCTTTGCCGCTTAACAACTATCTGCGTTACCGTTGGAATCCATCCACTGACAGCCTACCCGACAATACTTTTTTTATGGACAATGCCATGTACCGCGACTTGCTTGAAAATTTTTCACGCGAATTGAAAAATAATTTCAGCTATGATTTACCGGCCATGATAAAATATTATCAAAAAAAATATCCGCCAACGTTGTGGTAAAGCTCAATGGAATGCATGCTCTGAAGCACAAACAAATTCGCGACTATCCCAAATTTTAAACAAAATTTAATACCCTCCCCTATTAAATTAGCTATAATGGGCATGCATTATTCGCAAACAAAAAATTACCTTCGTGCTTCCAATTAAAAAAAGAAAATATGAAAATTAAATTGATACTACTGAGCATGGTATATGGTATATGTTGCACTGCCCAGGAAAGCAACTGGAAATACCCTGCAACAAAAAAGGTAGATCAAACCGATACTTATCATGGCACACAGGTACAAGATCCCTACCGTTGGCTTGAAAGTGATACAAGCAGCGAAACCATGGAATGGGTACAAACACAAAACGAATTTACAGAAAAACACCTGTCAACCATTGGCATGCGCGATAGCATACGCTCACGCATGACCGCTTTGTGGAATTATCCCAAATACCAGCCACCATTTAAATGCGGGACAGCGTACTTGTATTTGCGCAATCAAGGCATCGAAAATCAATACACACTTTGGTATCAACGTAGTTTGCAACACATTGCCATGCAAATACTCGACCCTGCACGCATCGATAACAATGGCGGAGCTTATTTGTCGGATTATACCCCTGACAAATCGGGAGCTTTTGTAGCTTTTAATGTGGCGCGTAGTGGCAGCGACTGGCAACAGATACGGGTGAAAGAAGTAAAGTCTGCGAAAACATTAACTGACTCAATTGATGATGTTAAGTTCTCTAACATTGCCTGGCAGGGACTTGGATTTTACTACAGCAAATACTTGAAGGATAAATCGAATCTACTTTCCAATAAAAATGAAAACCATAAAATTTACTTTCATCAACTTGGCACTACACAAGACAAAGATGTAATGGTATATGAAGACAAAAAATTTCCATTGCGAAATTTTAGTGCACAAACTACCAGTGATGAAAGCTTTTTGATTGTATATGGAAGCGAAAGCACATCGGGAAACTCGCTCATGTTTAAAGATCTTCGCCAACAGGGTAGCACCTTTATTACGGTTGTCGATAGCTTTAATTTCGACTATCAGGTGATTGATAATATTGGCACAAAACTATTGGTGTTTACTAACGATGGCGCACCCCGCGGACGACTGATAGTAATTGATACAAAAAATCCAGCAAAAGAAAAATGGCAAACACTGATTGCCGAACAAGATGATGTAATGCAAAGCGTGAACATGTGTTCTGAAAAAATCGTAGTAAAGTATATGCACGATGCCAGGCATGAGTTAAAAATTTATAATTTAAAGGGAGTGTATGAAACAACACTGCAAGTACCGGGTTCCAATACCATTGAAATGATTACAAGTAACCGTGAAGATAGTCTTGTGTTTTTTTCGGCAACAAATTTCATTAGCCCACAGGTGATTTATAAATATGATGTTTATAAAAAAATTCTTGCCATTCACTTTGAACCTAAATTACCTTTTGATAAAAATGACTATGAAACCAAACAAGTATTTTACAAGAGCAAAGATGGCACACGCATACCCATGTTTATTACCTACAAAAAAGGGATAAAACAAGATGGCAATAACCCTGTTTTGTTGTTTGGCTATGGAGGCTTTAATATAAGCAAAACTCCCGAGTATAAGCCTGAGCGCATGGTATTTATTGAGCGTGGTGGAATATTTGCAATGCCATGCATTCGCGGTGGTGGTGAGTACGGTGCAGCCTGGCATAAGGCAGGTACTAAATTGCAAAAGCAAAATGTATTTGATGACTTTATTGCTGCTGCCGAATTTCTTGTTGCAGAAAAGTATACTACACCTTCAAAACTTGCCATTAGCGGACGCAGCAATGGTGGCTTACTGGTAGGTGCATGTATGACCCAACGCCCCGACTTGTTTAAAGTTGCATTGCCGGCTGTGGGCGTGTTAGATATGTTACGCTATCATTTATTTACCATAGGTTGGGCATGGAAAACCGATTACGGTTGCAGTGATAACGAAAGTGAATTTGCAACGCTAATCAAATATTCTCCTTTGCAAAATGTAAAACAAGGTACCGCCTATCCCGCTACGCTAATAACTACCGGAGATCATGACGACCGCGTAGTGCCTGCACATTCATTTAAGTTTGCAGCTACGCTTCAAGCAGCACATGGAGGAAACAATCCTTTACTGATACGAATAGATACCAATGCAGGGCACGGTGCCGGCAAACCAACATCAAAGTTGATTGCTGAGCAAACCGATGTTTTTTCTTTTATGATGGCACAGCTCGGCATGAAATTTTAATTTCATCCCATCGCTTCTTAAACCATTACCGCCTCCTATTTTTCATACCTTTGACCACTACAATGCAAATTCTTCTTCATTACCTAAAAAACTATAAAGGCTACTTGTTAGTAGCCTTGCTGCTGGCTGCTATTAATCAAAGTTTTTCGATGATGGACCCTTATATAGCAGGCAAAATGATTGATCGTTTTGGTGTGAAAGCCAAAGATATTTTTAATGGTAATGCAATGGAATTCCTACATAGCATTATTTATTATTTGCTTGCCATAATGGGCGTGGCCATGATTTCGAGGATTGCAAAAAATTTTCAGGACTATTATACCAATGTGATTACACAAAGCATGGGAGCAAAAATTTATAGCGATGGCATTGCACATTCTATCGAGCTTCCGTATGAGGTATTTGAAGACCAGCGAAGTGGCGAAACCCTGGGCAAGTTACAAAAGGTAAGAATCGATAGTGAGAAACTGATTATATCATCCATCAATATTGTTTTTCAAACGCTGGTAGGATTAATATTTGTATCCGTTTATGCAGTGAGACTGCATTGGGCGCTCATTCCCTTTTTCTTATTTGCTGCAATTTTGTTGGTCGTTACAAGTAATTTCCTAAGTAAAGGAATAAAAAAAATTAGCCGCGAAATAGTTGGTGAAACAACTGCCCTTGCAGGCAGCACCACCGAATCATTGCGTAACATTGAGTTAGTAAAAAGTTTAGGCTTACAGAAACAGGAAATTTTACATCTTAATGGAATTACAAAAAAAATTCTCAGTCTCGAATTAAAAAAGTGCGGTTTGTACGCAGTCTAAATTTTATTCAAGGCACGATGGTAAATTTTGTGCGCACTAGTTTTGTGTTTCTGTTATACTACATGATCTTTAAAAACACCATTACGCTTGGCGAAATGATGACCATGACCTTTTACTCCTTCTTTATTTTTGGCCCATTGCAGGAAATTGGAAATGTAATTGCGGTATATCGCGAAGCTGAAGTATCGCTCAGCAATTTTAAAGGCATTATGGAAACACCGCTCGAACCGCGTGCAGAGCAGCCTGTGCCACTTGGCTCCTTGCAACACATCGAATTCAACAATGTTGAATTTAAACATCAATCTGCAACCAGCCCGGCATTGAATGGGGTTAACTTTAAAACAAAAATTGGAGAAACCATTGCATTTGTTGGTCCATCGGGAAGTGGAAAAACTACGCTGGTAAAATTGCTTGTTGGCTTGTACCGACCCAATCAAGGGGATGTGTTGTACAACAAAAAAAGTATTAATGATATTGACCTTGCCGAGTTGCGTAGCACCCTCGGTTTTGTAACACAAGACACCCAATTATTTGCCGGCACCATTAAAGAAAATCTTTTGTTTGTAAATCCTACTGCAACTGACGAGGAACTGAATCGCGCCTTGCAACGTGCATCATGCCAATCGCTATTATCTCGAGCTGATAATGGTATAGAAACAGTAATTGGCGAAGGGGGTATAAAAGTTTCGGGAGGCGAAAAACAACGCCTATCAATTGCACGGGCATTGCTACGAAATCCGGCCTTACTCATTTTTGATGAAGCCACCTCTGCCCTTGACTCGATAACTGAAGAGGAAATTACTTCCACCATTCGCAGCATTTCTAAAAGCGGTAACCATATCACCATTCTTATTGCACACCGCCTAAGTACGATTATGCATGCCGATAGAATTTATGTTTTAGAAAAAGGAAAAATAGTAGAAGCCGGAAAACACGATGACCTCGTTAAAGAAAAAGGTTTGTATTATGCCATGTGGCGTCAGCAAATAGGCGAACGCACTTATACAAAGCCGGTTCTAAATTTAAATTAATTACTGCTTAATTATTTTGTGCAACTGTTGTCCTCCATGCATGTAACTTACATGTATAAAATATACTCCGCTCGTAAACTTACTCATATCAATAACAAGCGATAACTCATTTTGAAAACTTGAATTTGCAGGCAGGCGCATGCCTGCTGTATTGTAGATGCTTATTGCTTTTATCTCCTTATTAGAAGTTAACTGTACAAAATTTACACATGGGTTTGGGAACAGGGTGGTATGAGCAAGTTCTTCTTCAGCGATGGAAGTAAAAAAGGGTGTAAACACTACGATACCATTGCTTGAAGTTCCGGCCCAAATTTCTCCTGCATGGCAAGTAACACAAAGTACTGAGTTATCGGAAAAGGTGGGAATGTTTGAGGTATTATAACTTAAAAAACTAATTCCATATTTGTACAGCACCCCACTATCAAGGCTTGCCATCCAAATGTTGTTTTTATCATCAATCTCAAAATCGTTAAGTGAGTTGGATGCAATGCCAGAAGAGGTGGTACTGTAATTTACAAACGAAATGCCGTTGATAAATGCCGTAATGCCATTGGCAGGCATAGCCAACCATAGGATGTTATTGGTATCTTTCAAAATATCGAGAACGGTATTATCAGGCAAAAACGAATTTTGGTAAGTTAGCGTAGTATATAAAGTATCGGACTTAAATATCGACAATCCCCCATTTATAGTACCGGCATATAAGGTATTATCAACATCAAAAAAAAGACCGGCTACATTGCTGCTTACCATTCCCGAATTAAACATATTAAAGGTGGTCCAGTTAGTACCATCAAAACGCCCGAGCCCGCCAATTGTTCCTACCCAAATTACTCCTGCGGTATCAAAGGCAATGCATTTAACAGAGTTATCAGGAATACCGCTATTAAAGATATCATACACCGTATACGTAGTGCCATCATACTTTACCAATCCACCGTTTGCAGTGCCAATCCAGGTATTGCCAAGCTTGTCAAAAGCAACGGTACGTATTGCATTATCAGGCAACCCTGAATTGGCAGTTGTATAAACAGCCCAAGTGCCGGCATTATAGGTGCATAAGCCATAATCGGTACAAATCCACATAGTGCCTGTACTATCCCTTTTAATGCTTCTTACTGTATTGTCAGTTAATGGAGAGTTGCTAGTATTGAATAACTGCACCGATTGCGCTTTTGCAAAAGAAATAAAGACGAATAAAAAGATTACTTGACTGAAATATTTTTTCATGTGGCAAATGTATGTTTGATGGACTTAAAAGTACAAATAAATTGAAATGAAAGTAATCTTAAACAGAGATGACTTAAATCAGTTTTGGGGCGAATGTTTTGAAATCGTTACTCGATTTATCCTTGTCCATATTCAGTATTATTAATCTTTGTAAGATTACTTACCTTTGTCACATGAGTAAAAAGGGACGGATACTAGTAGCCATGAGCGGTGGAATCGATAGTTCGGTTACAGCCATGCTATTACACGAAGAAGGATATGAAGTAATAGGACTAACCATGAAGACGTGGGACTATGCCGGCAGCAGCAATAAAAAAGAAACCGGCTGTTGCACATTAGACAGCATAAACGATGCTCGTGTAATTGCAGTTCAAAAAGGTTTCCCGCATTACATACTCGATATTCGTAGTGAGTTTGGCGATTATGTGATAGATAATTTTGTTGATGAGTATATGGCAGGACGCACACCAAATCCTTGTGTATTGTGCAATACCCACATCAAATGGGATGCATTAATACGGAGGGCCGATATGTTGGATTGCGAGTTTATAGCCACGGGCCACTATGCGCAAGTGCGCAAAGAAAACGGGCGTTATGTTATTTCTAAAGGTATTGATACTGCAAAAGATCAAAGCTATGTGCTTTGGGGCTTAACGCAAGATGCCATGGCGCGGACTAAATTTCCGATTGGCAACTTTCGTAAATCAGAAATTCGTGATATGGCTTCTAAAATGGGCTTTGATGAACTAAGCAAAAAAGGCGAGAGCTACGAAATATGTTTTATCCCTAATAATGATTATCGCGAATTTTTAAAGTTTCGTGCTCCTGACAAAGTGAACAATTTAGACGGAGGAAATTTTATTGATACCACAGGAAATGTTATTGGCAAGCACAAAGGCTATCCATTTTATACCATTGGTCAGCGCAAAGGCCTCGAAATTGCATTTGGCCAACCTATGTACGTTACACATATAAATCCAAAAACCAACACCGTTACACTTGGACAATTGGAAGAGTTGGATAGAACCACCATGTTGGTACGCGATTATAATCTGCAGAAATATGCAACAATTGATGGCAGCCTTGATGCCATAACTAAAATACGATACAAGGACCCCGGCTCACCAAGCACGATACAATTGGTTGGTGATAAAGTAGAAGTCACTTTTAATAAAAAGGTGGCAGCCATAGCACCCGGACAAAGTGCGGTTTTTTATGAAGACAATGATGTAATAGGTGGCGGATTTATCGAAAGGCAGGATTAATACGAATCATACAAATGGAATTTTAGATAAGCGATGATTAATATATGCAATAATGCCTGAACTTATCCCTGGCAGGTTGCTCCTCAGCAGAGCCTGATTCCGTTTCAGTTCATGTTTGCAATTTTCAATCTCAAAAACTGTATTTACAAACTGCTAAATTTTCCAGCCACATTATAGTAAATTATCTTATATTTGCATTACTATTTAATCACTCTTAACCTCTAACTCTAAAATCTAAAAATTATGAAAAAAACACTTACCGTTTTTCTTGTACTTCTATTAATTTTCTTCTTTAAAAATGATAAATTAATAGCTCAGCATTCTTGCAACTATTGTGATGCAAGTTTTCGACTTGGAGATCCGAATCCGCATTATATTACTGATGCAGTTTTAGTAGAATATATCAAAGCCTTTAGGGCAAAATTTTCAAAAGCAACTTTTTATGGTGGAACTATTTATGGAGATTATGACTATTTTTATAACTTGGCACTTGCTGATTATAAAGTTATTAAATTTCATTTTTGTTCTTTAGGAGACGATTCACGAAAGCTTTTTTTGGCTTTTGAAGGTGGTCAATGCACTTCGGGGGTTCTCGATCTTAGTGTTCATGATTGTTTAATTTCTTGTGATGAAATGTTTGGCCATTTAGCAATTAACCCACCAGAAAATTATTTGTCAAGACTTGAAAGCCATACGATCCCTCCTGCATTTAGCATACCGCCTACTGCGGAAGATGATTATTCCTGTCAACAGCTACCAGATTCTAATGTTACTAGATACAAAAAAAATCTAACGAACAATGAATATTATAATGCTGATTTTGGTTGTGCTGATTTCGTGGGTTGCTTTAATTTTGACGCAACAATTGCTACTATTTTTAGCACCTATCCTAAATGTAAAGGCATAAGATATTATTTTGGTTATGATAGTAAAATTACTAGAGGCAGTAAAATTAGAGTTATTTTAGTGGGTGTAGATGCAAATGGAAAAAATATTCGAAACTCCTGGAAAGAAAACTCCAGACCAAATTAAGTAAATTATGATTTAGAATGTGGTTTGTAAAAACAATCTTTTGCTGTTTACTTTTTGCATCATACAGCAATAATAAGACCCAAATACCAAACACTACATTTCAAAATAATTCAATTGCTGCAACCCCTTCAAAAGTGGTTGCAGCAATTCCTTTTTTAGGAAATACGCTATGGTTGGCACCTCCATTAAAACAACCGCTACCAAACGGCCTTTTTGTAACCACTCAAAATTTCAATACCAATAATGGATTAGCGTTAAGTTCTATTAATTGCAGCTATTGCGATAAACAAGGCAATGTTTGGTTTGGTACCGATGGCGGTGGTGTGAGCAGGTATGATGGTAAGTCGTTTACAAATTTTACAACAAGCAACGGACTTGCCAATAATGCTGTTGTAAAAATAACTGAGGATACTAAAGGTGCTATTTGGTTTCTTACCAATGGTGGTGGCATTTGCAGTTACAATGGAATATCGTTTACTATTTATTCTGAGCCATGGCAAGGTGTAATTAAAGATGATTTAAAAACAATTTATTGCGACCAACAGGGAACAATTTGGTTGGGAACAAAAGCGGTTTAAGATATTTTGATGGAACTTTTTTTGCCCCTTTTATTATTTCAAAAGATAGTGTTCAACCATTTGTAAAATGCATTACAGACGATAAATTTGGAAACCTTTGGATTGGTACCAATAGCAGTGGAGTTATAGTTTACAATAAGCATAAGACCAAAAATTATACTACAGTTGATGGTTTAATAAACAACGCTGTGAAGTGCATTACTGAGGATGCTGATGACAATATTTGGATAGGAACAGAAAGTGGCGCAAGCTGTTTTGATTCAAAATCTTTTAAGCCATACAATGCTGCTTGCGGCTTGTGCGATAAAGCGGTGACACAAATAAAACTGGATAGTAAAGGCAACCTGTGGTTTTGCACCGATGACGGAATTAGTTTGTATAATAAAAATGCAATCCCATGTTTTTCAAAATTGAATGGATTGTCTGCATTCGAAGTTAATTGCATTACCCAGGATTTATCGGGAAGTTTATGGCTGGGTACTTATGGCAATGGCATAGAAAGGTTCGATGGCAATTCGATAATTGATTACACAACAGAACAAGGCCTTGCCGACAATTTTATCAATACCTGTATTCAAGATAAAAATGGTGATTACTGGTTTGGAGGAAATGACTATGGCGCAAGTTGCTATAACAATAAATATTTTTTTAATCACTCCACATTTCAGGGTTTACCTGCCAATTCAATTCATGATATTAATAAAGATAAAAACGGTGATTTATGGTTTGCCACAGGTGCCGGTGTTTCATATTACAATGGTAAATCTTTCACAAATTTTAAAGAACAATTGGCACATTCCAATGTTTGGGTTATTACAAGTGACAGAGATGGCAACTTATGGTTTGGTACCGATAACGGAATAACAAAATATGATTGGCATAATTTTACAAGCTATACCGATTTTGGAGTTTCGAGCCATCAGGTAAAATCGATAACACAAGATGTGTTTGGCAACATATGGATGGGTACTACGGGTGATGGTGTAATTTGTTTTAATGGCAAATCGTTTATCAACTACAACGTTAAGGCAGGGCTGGCGGGCAATACCATGTATTGTATTACTTCCGATAGCAAAGGCAATCTATGGTTTGGTACCGATGGTGGTGGCATTAGCCTGTTGCGAAAAGAAGACATTCCTATTTTATCATCCAACAAGCCAAATAAAAAGTACAATCCTGTTTTTCAAAATATTACAACCACACAAGGCCTTGCTGACGATGTGATATATAGCATACTGGAAGATGAAAAAAACAACATAATCATCGGAACCAATTTGGGAATTACTTTAATAAAAGGCGGATATAATCCGGGTGAAAAACCCTTTTCGAAAGACAGCATTTCGTACTTTAATCAAAAAACAGGCTACCCTATAAAAGACATTAATGTAAATGCAATGTATATCGATACCAAAGGTATTTTGTGGGCGGGCACTGGCGACAAACTTATTAGTTTTGATTACAACGACATCTCGAAAAACAACCTGAAACCAAAAGTGGTTTTACAAGCCCTAAAAATCAATAACACCAAAATCAGTTGGTATGATTTGTTTGATAAAAAAATACTTGACTATACTGATAGCATTAGCACATCACCAAATAAATCGGAAGAAGTAATAACGTTCGGTCATCTTTTAAACGATTCTTTGCGGCAAATGATGAGAACAACTTTTGCGGGAATAAAATTCGATAGTATAACTCCTTATTATCCTTTACCTGTTAACCTGGTTTTGCCATGTCAAAAAAACAATATCACATTTGATTATGCAGCCATAGAACCTGCACGTCCTTTCCTTGTGCGCTATAAATTTATGTTACAAGGCTATGATAAAAACTGGAACCCCGAAACCGAACGTACCACTGCCGAGTATGGCAACTTGTTTGAAGGCGATTACACCTTCATGTTAAAAGCCAAAAGCCCCGATGGAATATGGGGTGATACTATAACATACAGTTTTACAGTGTTACCGCCATGGTACCGTACATGGTGGGCTTATATGTTGTACGTAATTTCATTTGTCACTGCATTTATCACCTTTATAAGATGGCGCGAAAGTGAATTGAAAAAAAAGAATGTCATCCTCGAACAAAAAGTGGAAGTTCGTACAGCAGAATTAAAAAAAGAAAAAAACCTTTCTGAAAGTTTATTGCTGAACATATTACCTGAAGAAATTGCAGCTGAATTAAAACAAAATGGCGAAGTGGTTCCAAAAGATTTTGAATGCGTTACTGTGCTATTTACCGATTTTAAAAACTTTACCCTCATGAGTGAAAAACGCAATGCACATGAATTGGTAAACCTTATTGATTTCTATTACAAAACATTCGATAACATTATTTCGAATTATGGCATCGAAAAAATAAAAACTATTGGCGATAGCTATATGTGCGTTGGTGGATTACCAATCGAAAATAAAACCAATCCATACGATACGGTTATGGCAGCCTTGGAAATAAGAGATACTATTTTGAAGGAAAAAGAAATAAGACAAAAAGAAGGCAAAGATTTTTTCGAAATCAGAATAGGTTTGCACACAGGGCCTGTAATTGCAGGCATTGTAGGTTCAAAGAAGTATGCCTATGACATTTGGGGTGATACTGTAAACATTGCATCACGCATGGAAAGCTCAAGTGAAGCGGGTAAAGTAAATATCTCAGGGCATACATACGAGTTAATAAAAGATAAATTCAATTGCACATATCGTGGCCCGATAGCAACAAAAAATAGAGATCTTATTGAAATGTATTTTGTTGATAGTATAACGCAACAATAAGTCATTGCTATTATATTTAATTTGCCGATTAACTATTTCCAAAACATTTAAAGGCGCTCCCAATACTTTGCACCCATCCAAATCTTCGACACATTCCACATGGCATGTCGAAGCACATATAATTGAACATTTGTAATGTTTTAAAGTAGCAATATATGAGCATTATATGATTTGTCAATACCCTCGTCCTCGATTAGTCTTAGCAATGCCTGTAAGCAGGTGTCTTGTGCACTGGGTATAATTGGAGGATGAATTAACCATGTTGCATCCACATTTCAAAAGGCAGACAAGCGATGTGTAAAATTCATTTCATCTTTAAACAAAAAAAAACGCCAATACAAATGACCAGCGTTTTCAATAAGGCTTTTTTTATATAGGTTATGCTCCAATCATAAATTTTTCGAAAGCAATACGCAAGTCTGCTTCCATTATAGGCTTAATTAAGTATTCTGAATTTGATATTTCACGAGCGCGTTGCATGGTTGCCAATTCGGAATTGCCGGTAGAAAATATAATTGGCAAATGATGCGTTTCGCGCACCTTGCGGGCTGTATCTATTCCATCCAAGTTTCCTGCTATTTTCACATCCATCATAATAAAATCAGGCGATGTTTCTCGCAGTTTCTCTTCTACTAAGTCGCTATTAGCTACCACTGCACAAACCTGATAACCCATGCGCTTAAGTAACGAACGATAGAATAATGATAATACACTATCGTCCTCGACTATCAGAACCTTTTTATTTTCCATAAACATTTGCTTGTTTGAGAGATGCATGGCAAATAAAATACTTTGCACACTATTCACAAGTAGATTCGCCTTATTCTTATTAAAAATAAGTTTTCTTATTGGGCAATAATCAGAATATTACTTACGAAATAATCGCTTAAAGAAAGAAGGGCGCTTTTCATTATCGCTATAGTATTTATACTTGCTATTGTAACCGTGATAGTGTCCATAGTTACCATATCCCTTATCAAGATCGGCTGCATTAAGTAAAATGTGCATGTTGGGCACTTTGTTTTCTTTACGCAATTCCTCGAGGGTAGCAAGAAATTCCTTTTTCGAAAAATTCTCGCGAATCACATACACATTCATATCGCTGTAATGCATTAATACAAAACCATCCGATAGAACTCCAATAGGCGGTGTGTCGACAAAGACATAATCGTAATTGGCTCTAAGTTTCTCGAATAACTGCTGCATAGGTCCGCCCGAAAGTAACTCCGAAGGATTATCGGGAATAGGACCTGCGGTATATAAATGCAAATTCTTGATATGTGTTTCTTGCACAATTTCTTCGAATGAACATTGACCGCGCAAATAATTAGTTATACCAATATCATTATCAAGATTAAACTCTTTATGCAAGCGTGGTTTACGCAAGTCAAATCCCAAAATTGCGGTTTTATAATTCTGCATGGCGAATACCGTTGCCAGATTGAGCGACATGAATGTTTTACCTTCCCCGGCAATGGTTGAGGTAATTAATATTACCTGGTTTTTACCATCGGGATCGCTCAATTGAATATTGGTTCTTATACTTCGTAAGCATTCAGCAACTACACTCTTTGGATTATCATAAACATATAAGCTTCGCTTGGTGTCTCCGCCCTCTTTCATCCCTATCACACCCAGCACCGGTATGTTGGTATTGGTATCAATATCATCGCGGCTGCTAACCGTAGATTTAAATACATTTTGAAAAAACACCAATGTACTTGGGAAAATAAAGCCAAGCAAGGCAGCAATAATGGCTATCAAAATTTTCTTGGGTGCCACAGGCTTATCGCTTACCACTGCATCATCCAACACCCGGTTGTCGGGTTTCATGGTAGAGAGCTGAATATCGGTAGCCTGCTTTTTTTGTAACAAGTATAAGTACATTTTAGAGTTTACATCTTGCTTACGTTGCAGGTTCATAAACTCTCTTTCTTGCTCAGGAATTTGTTGTGCATTGCGCTCGTACTTTTGTAATTGGTCTTTTATGGATGCATCGGCAATAGATGCCTGATTGCGTATTGACTTAATGGTTTCAAGCATGGCGGCTTTGGTACTTTCCATTTGCTCGTCAACAATTTGAACCTGTGGGGTAACCTTACCTGTGCCTCCTACCGAAAGGCTTCTTCGCTTTAGTTGTAAATTTCTATAATCATTTATCAAATCTACAAGCAGCGGTTCGTCAATACCAAAACTTGAAGGTGTAACCACACTAAAATCACTATTCTTTTTTACAAAGCCTTCCAGTGTTTCAAGGCTCTTTATTTTTACATCGGATTGTCGCAATTGCAAATCTGTCTCCTGCAATTGTCCCAATAAGTTTTTTGACTGCTCGCCCAAATTCAGGGATTGCGTTCGTTGGCGGTAATCGGCAAAATTTTTCTCTACCGTGTTCAATTCATCATTGGTGGCAAGCAATTGCTCTTCTATAAAAGCAAGTGTTGTATTGGCTTCCTTAATTTTGTCTTCCAGTTCCTTATTAATATACACCTGCCCTATTTCGTTTAGCACATCAACTGCCCGCAGGTAAGTTGTCTTTGTAGGTAAGATTGATAATGGTGCCGATCTTATCAGCATCTTCAATGGTAAGGTGCCCAAATGAATTTGATACAGCTGTTGGTTCATCATAACAAACAAATGAGTATCCAGTAATTTCAGGATCGAATTTAACCGTATCACTCTTGGTAATCATGAACTCAAAATACTTTGTTTTAATTGGTTGACCCCAGGTATGCAATTCATTGTAAGTAAACTCAGGCATTTTGCTGCCATCGTACTCACATTTTAATTCAAATTTATTTAGACCGCTTGGTTTAATGTAAAACTTCTGACCATTTTGATAAAACTTATTTATAGAAATAATTTCCTTTGCAAATGGCAATCGCTTGTACAATGGGTACGGTGGATATGACGTTTCGTTGTAAACAAGCGTGCGTAAATGCAAATTCTGAACTACCTTACTCAATACAGAATAAGAACCAAGAATGGCTTTTTGATTGCTCACATTGGTTTGTGAACCAAACATGCCACCGTCATTTATAATTTGACTTGCATCGCCTCCGGGAGCTTTGGCATCTTTAACAATAATACTTGAGGTGCCTTCATAAACAGGCAATGCAAATAGCAGGTAAACAACTGCAAGAGCACCAAAAATGATAAATGAAAGCATAAAATAAAACCACTTATCCCGTAATGCGTGGAATACTTTAACCAGGTCTATTTCATCCTCGTTTATTTTTCGTTGAGCTTCTATTCGTGACATTATATTTAAGCTGTTTTGAGTTGATAAAAAAATTTAGTTGGTACGTATAGCAAAAAAAGTAGCAACCAAAATAGCGGAAGAAACTGCTGTGCTTATTATTTGAATTATAGGTTGTGCATTTGCAGCAGCACGTCTGCGCAACGGACGAATGTATAATACATCATCCTGATTTAGATAATTGAGAGGCGTGTTTAAAAAATCTTTATTGGTGAGGTCTAATATAATTTCTTCGAACTTGCCATTTGCTTTGCGAAAAATCTTGATATCGGTTCGACTGCCAAACTGCGTAAGGTCACCTGCAATGCCAAGCGCTTCGCTAATAGTAACCGATTCGTTTGGAATATAATATTGGCCGGGCTTGTTTACTTCACCTAACACAGTTATACGAAAGCTCAATTTTTTTATTACAATTACCGGATTGGTAATGTACTCTTTGTATTCTTTTATGATTGCTTCCTTGCATTCATTTAAGGTAAGTCCATCTACTTTAATCCTACCAACAAGGGGTAATTCTAACATTCCATTATTGTCAACAATAAAACTGCGTTCATAAAAAGTACGAGTATCTGTCATACGTTGATCCATGGTACTGCTGATGCCTGGTACCGCTTCAGGGTTATCAATAAAAAACTGTACCGTAATAAAGTCTTGCTTGTAAACTTTGAGCAAAAATTCGCCCGTATTGCCGGGTGACTGCATGGGATTGCCTTCTGAGGGAGATGAGCTTCCCGATTTATCCTGAAAGTAAACAATCTTCTTTTGCGACTGGCATGCACTTAAAACGCATATCACCACCAGGACGTAGCAAAATTGTCGGAAATAATTTTTCAATTTATTATAAGTTTAGATAGAACAGAATTGATATACTAACTATTTGCCAACCACTGCACGGCCAATTACAATTTTCTGTACTTCGCTCGTACCTTCATATATCTGGGTAATTTTGGCATCGCGCATGAGTCGCTCCACATGGAACTCTTTAACAAACCCATAGCCGCCATGCACTTGCACCGCTTCTATGGTAGTATCCATGGCTACTTTAGAAGCAAACAGTTTGGCCATGCTACCGGCAATGGTGTATTCCTGACCCTGATCTTTGAGCCATGCAGCCTTTAAACATAATGCTCGTGCAGCTTCTATTTGCGTGGCCATATCGGCAAGCTTGAATTGTATAGCTTGATGATTACATATTTCTTTACCAAAAGCTTTACGCTCTTTTGAATATTTTGTAGCTAGTTCAAATGCACCTGAAGCAATACCTAACGCCTGCGATGCAATTCCTATTCGACCTCCACCTAACGTTTTCATGGCAAACTTAAAACCAAAACCGTCCTCCCCTATTCTGTTTTCTTTAGGAACTTTTACATCGGTAAACATTAATGAATGCGTATCGCTGCCGCGAATTCCTAATTTATTTTCTTTTAGCCCTACCGTAAAACCAGGCATATCGCGTTCTATTATCAAGGCATTAATTCCCTTATGGCCTTTGGCAACATCGGTTTGTGCAATAACCAAATAAGTTGATGCAGTACTTCCGTTTGTTATCCAATTTTTAGTACCATTAAGAAGGTAATGATCTCCCATATCAATGGCAGTGGTGCGCTGCGAGGTAGCATCGCTACCCGCTTCCGGTTCCGAAAGGCAAAAGGCTCCAATTTTTTCTCCCTTGGCCAGCGGCACAAGGTATTTGCGTTTTTGTTCTTCGTTACCAAATGTTTCGAGGCCCCAACATACCAATGAATTGTTTACAGACATAACAACTGAGGCACTTGCATCCACCTTGCTAATTTCTTCCATTGCCAGCACATACGAGATAGTATCCATACCACCTCCACCGTACTCCGGGCTTACCATCATTCCTAAAAAACCGAGCTCCCCAAGTTTTTTGATTTGTTCAGCAGGAAATTTTTGATGTTCATCGCGCTCTATTACTCCGGGAAGCAATTCGTTTTGGGCAAAGTCGCGTGCTGCCTGACGAATCATTTCGTGTTCTTCGGTCAACTGAAAGTTCATACGCTGAAAAGATTAGATTTAATTATAGGTGAATTTGAAGCGCAAAAGTAATTTTATTTTATTCGATGACAATAGGTGAAAAACTTATATTTTAGTCAAACGTAGAACCTTTACAATTACTTAAACATTACACAGATCCATAAAGATTATGTTTTCGTTTTTGAAAATGATGATTGGCGCAATTGCGCCAATTCGCGTTAGTGAATGTTGAATACATGAACTCGATAGATTGCTCAATGGTCAACACGATTAAAAGTGCACACTAAATGGCTCGTCACCTTTTTGCATATTCCAATTGCGATTCTATCTTTGCCCATCCTTTTAATTAATCAAGCTAAATAATAAAAGATGTCACACAATTTGCTTAGCGGCAAAAGGGGAATAATTTTCGGAGCATTAGATAGCAACAGTATTGCTTGGAAAGTAGCCCTTAAAGCGCATGCAGAGGGAGCAAAATTTACCCTCACCAATGCCCCTGTTGCCTTACGCATGGGCACCATTAAGGAACTTGCCGAAAAAACCGGTGCCGAGGTAATTGGCGCAGACGTAACGTCACTGCCTGACCTTGAAAACCTCTTTAAACAATCTCAAGAAAAACTTGGTGGCAAAATCGACTTTGTTCTACACAGTGTAGGTATGAGTTTAAATGTTCGTAAAGGCAAAAGTTATAACGACCTCGATTACGAGTACATGCACAAGACAATGGACATAAGTGCCATGTCGCTCCATCGAGTTTTGCAAACTGCACTAAAGTTAGATGCGCTGTCACCCGAAGCTAGTGTTATTGCTCTTACCTACATTGCAGCACAGCGGGTTTTTCCCGATTATAATGAGATGGCCGATGCTAAATCGTTGCTTGAAAGCATAGCACGTAGTTTCGGTTACCACTTGGGCAAAGCTAACAGAATACGTGTTAATACCATATCGCAATCTCCTACCAAGACCACTGCTGGCAGCGGAGTTAAAGGCTTTGATGCCTTTTATAATTATGCCGAGGCTATTTCGCCACTTGGTAATGCCAGTGCCGAGTCGTGTGCTGATTATTGTGTAGTCATGTTTAGCGATCTTACCAAAATGGTTACCATGCAAAACCTTTTTCACGATGGCGGTTTCAGCTATACAGGGGTTAGTCATGAGGTAATGGAAAAGTTTATGTAGTGCAGTAAACTGTCAATTGCATGTAAAAATAGATTGGTTAACAAAATTTTTAATGCAAGAAGTGAGTTATTTTATCATGTTTGACATCGCAACAATTTTCTAAATTTTCTGCAGAAATAAATTGAATAATATTTTCTTTAAACAATAAAACTATATTTGCCGCCTCTCAAAAAAAATCTTTTGAATTAAAATTATCAAATATCAATAGAAAAAAATTTAAAACGAGTTTCAGAATCGGAAACTAAAAACGAAAGAATTAATTAAATCAAAAAAAACTATAAACTAAATAAAACATAAATTTCAGTTATGAATAAACCAGTTCAGCAAAAGCAAGAATCAAGTGGAGGCGGCATGTTTGCCTCTTTAGCAATTGTAATCGCGTTAGTTGTTTCCATCATTATCTATGTCTTTGTACTAGGCAATCCTGCCAATTTTGAAGACAACAACAACGCCAATCACCCTGTAGCAACAGGCATAGGCAGTATATTTGGATTACTTTACAAAGGGGGAGTAATTGTTCCCTTATTGTTGTGCCTCTTAATATTAGTTTTTACATTTTCTGTTGAACGTTTTCTTACAATCAACAAGGCAATGGGTAATGTTTCGTCACATACATTTCTTGCCAAAGTTCGTAGCATGTTAAACACCAATAATCTTGATGGCGTAGTGCAGGAATGCGATCGTCAAAAAGGTTCGCTTGGCAATGTTGTCAGAAGTGCGATGAAAAAATATCGTGAGGTAGAAACAGAACCAAACATGGATAAGGAACAAAAAATAGTTGCCATACAAAAGAGCGTAGAAGAAGCTACCGAAATGGAACTACCGATGTTGCAACGCAACCTGGTTATTATTTCAACCATCGCCTCTATCGGCACACTTGTCGCACTTTTAGGAACGGTAATCGGGATGATTAAGGCCTTTAGGGCCTTGGCACAAGCAGGCTCCCCTGACTCTATCGCACTTTCGAATGGTATATCTGAGGCCTTGATTAATACCGCTTTTGGTATTGGTACCTCAGCGTTGGCTATTATTGCCTATAACTATTTTACTACCAAAATAGATTCGCTTACTTTTAGTATAGATGAAGCAGGTTTCAGCATTGTGAACACCTTTTCTCAAAGCCACAAATAATTGTATTTGTGGAAACGGATGAATAATTTATCTATTCAATAAAAAAGTAAAAGAATGGGAAAATCAAGAACAGGACGAAAAAACATCCACATTGACATGACGGCAATGACGGATGTGGCTTTCTTGCTGTTGACATTCTTTATGTTAACTACCAAGTTTAAGCCCGATGAGCCTTTTACGGTAGATACACCTTCGTCTGTTTCAGAAATAATACTTCCGGAGGCTGATATTATGCAGGTTTCGGTAGATGCAAAAGGACAGGTGTTTTTTACCATGGACGGGCAACAAGCACGTATTAAAATGCTCGAAAAAATGAGTGAGCAATATGGGGTTGCATTTACCCCGGCACAAAAAGCTACGTTTTCAAATCTTTCAAGTTTTGGAATGCCCATAGCGCAGCTTCCTGCGTTTTTGGCTTTAAAGGTCGAGGAGCGTCCTCGATTTAAGCAAACAGGGATCCCTTGTGACAGCACAAAAAATGAATTGCGCGATTGGATATGGCAAGGCCGCCTTTCTAATCCTGATGTACGTATAGCAATTAAAGGTGATCGCGAAACAAATTATCCGGTAATAAAAAGGATAATGGACACCTTGCAAGAACGGAAAGTAAACCGCTTTAATTTTATTACCAACCTTGAATCAGGTGAGTAAAATTTTTTTTAGAATTTTTTATGGAAAATTAATTTAACCAACATCAACAAAAAGTAATCTGAATGGCACAATTAGATGATAGCGGTGGCGGTGGTCATAAGAAAGGGGAAAGCAAAGCCAAACCCAAGAAGAAAACCATATTAATTGATTTCACCCCAATGGTGGATTTGGGTTTTCTTTTGATAACTTTCTTTATGTTAACTACCACTATGAACAAGCCTAAAACAATGGAAATAAATATGCCATTGAAAGAGGACGTTCCGGATGAAGAAAAAACCAAATTCAAAGAATCGCAAACAATGACGATTATACTAGGCGAAAAAGATAGAATATACTATTACTTCGGAATTAATAATCCGGTAGTTGATAGCACTAATTTTAGCGCTGCAGGAATTCGCAAAGTACTCCTAACCGAATCTACAAAACGCAATCCACTTGTTGACTCGGTAAACATTTATAAATCGATGATTGTAAATAAGCAATTTAACACACAAACTCCTGATAAGGATGCAGCCAAAAAGAACATTGCGCGCATTAAGGCTTATAAAGATGGGCTTATTTGTGTAATCAAAGCAAAAGATGAATCTAAGTATAAAAACCTGATTGACATTTTAGATGAAATGAGTATTTGCAATGTTGGCCGCTACGCAGTGGTTGACATTACACCTCAGGACTTACAATTATTATCAGGAACGCTTCCTACCACAAACTAAAAATTGAATAACATATGTCAATAGCCTTAATAATAGT
The DNA here is from genome assembly GCA_016714535.1 of Bacteroidota bacterium. Lineage (NCBI taxonomy): Bacteria > Pseudomonadati > Bacteroidota > Bacteroidota bacterium. The sequence continues at coordinate 106,914 of JADKDR010000005.1, read as the reverse complement.
TGTTTTAGTAGTAGTAGCCTTTATTGCCATTGATTGGCTTACTTCCAAAATATCCTTATACGACAGTAAATGGACCAACATTGTTTTCGATGATAAAAACAAAGCTTATGGTGCTTATGAACTGCGTAAGATTGCCAATAAGAATGTAATGACCGGAGTGGCTGTTTCTGTTATTGCTCTGGGAGTTGGGTTGAGTGCACCATTAATTGCAACTATATTCAGCAAACTTACAGAAAGCAAAGATAAGATAGTTGAAGTAACCACGCTTGAAGCACCTCCACCAATAGATAAAACAGAGCCTCCTCCTCCTCCTCCGGAGGCACCACCACCTCCACCTTTAAAATCAACGGTGAAGTTTGTGGCTCCCGAAATTGTAAAAGATGAGGAAGTAAAAGAAGAACCACCACCAACGGTAGAAGAACTAAAAGATGTAGATGTAGGTAAAAAAACCGAAGAAGGTGATCCAACAGGTGTTGATAATAGCTTGGTTGATGAAGTTAAAGTAATAGACGAGACTCCACAGATATTTACCATTGTTGAACAAATGCCAGGATTTCCTGGTGGTGAAGAGGCACTTATTAAATATATAAGTTCTAACTTCAGGTATCCTGCAATGGAACGTGAAAACAATATTACAGGTACGGTATATCTTACCTTTGTTGTGAGGCCGTCAGGAGAAGTAAGTGATATTAAAGTATTGCGTGGTGTTAATGGAGGACCTAATTTAGAAAAGGAAGCAATTCGTGTAGTTAAGTCAATGCCAAAATGGAAACCCGGTAAGCAAAATGGAAAAGAAGTATCGGTTCAATATAATTTGCCGGTGCGCTGTGTGTTAAAATAAACACACATTTTAAATAAAATGAATCCCGTGACTGAATATCTGTTGCGGGATTTTTTTTAAGTTGAAGCGCGGAGAGCAAATGTCGGAGAACTGTATGCTGAAATGAGAATATTTATGAAGCACAATTGAGAACTATATCAAGAACTAAGTAACCTCAAACATCAAACTGAGAACTCACTAGAACTTTTCCCGATGTCTATCGGGATTAAACTTTAAACTAATTATTAATGAATAAAAAATATTTTTACTACTCGGCCATAGGCTTTAGTGTATTGTACGTTTTGGTTGGTTTGTATTTAATTTTTATTGATACACAGTTAATCATCAAACCTCTTTATAAATACCTGTTTGGAGGGTTTATTATTGTGTATGGCATTTTTAGAGCTATACGCGCTATGCAGATGATGAAAAGGAATGTGTGAAAAGAACTATAAGTTATTGCTTTATAAACTTTGCGTTTAATACTTCGCTTTCAGTTTTCAAAATTGCTATATACAATGCATCGCTCCAACTGCTACAATCAAAATTCGCAGTTGCATAGCCGTTGATAACCTGTTCGTTGCACTTATGGAAACGAAGCTGCCCTCGACCATCGTATATAGACACCGTTACATCCTTGCCTCGCAAGCCACTTGCAATTTGTACAAGTTTTTGTAAAGCGGAAATATATGTGCATTTTAAATCACATTGCAGGCCCTAACCCATAGGAAGTTGCAAAATGGAAGTTTCATTTTTTTTTGGGAGGCGGTTTGTGTACTACAGATTTTTGTTTGCAGAAGGGCTTTGGTTTTAGTCTGAGGGCAACGTATATTTTTTTGAGGATCTCATTTGGTTCAGAACCTTTATGCACAAGTATGATTTATTCAAAAGTATGTTGGCTTGAGGTGGTAATCATTTTTTTGGTATTTGCTATTCTTACAATCTACTGCCAACTATTGTTGATGTTTTGTTTTTTGAGTTGATGGCGTATTGTCTTTACCATCAAGTATGCAAGCAATCCCACATGCAGGTGTGCAATGGAACTAACATCGCGCTTGTGATATATGGGATGCCGGTCAAGGCCTATATAAGGCATCGGAAGGTAGATTCTATTTCGCAAATAGTGTTGATTGGGTTGCATATCATTACTTGCACCTCCTCCATTTTAGTATCGTCATATCATTGCCCTAAGGGGGATGCTTATGATGATTCCAATTTATATACTCTTAAACAAATCCAAATATTTTAAACAACCTTATTGCCATTTCAAATTAATGTTTATAATTGTGGAGAAAATAACGAGTTCAGCAATCGTTGACTGCATCACAAAAGTATATAGACAAGCAATACGTATATCAGATTGAGAAAATAGTTTACCATCCGCAGCCAAAGAGTATTTGCAAAGTATCCCTTATTGAAAATTTATTTTCTAATTATATTGTAGTCTAACAATTTAATACTTCTTAAAATGAAAAAGCCTGAAACATTATTAAATTCTGCGGCATTATTTTCACAAGTGGGAAATAATGTTAATTGCGCTGCCTGCCTGCCCCCCCCCCCCCCTCTGCTCAATGCGCTCAGATTAGAGTAAGTAACGACAGAATAGAAGCGAAATACGGCATCGCAAAAATTCTGAGTAATACTATTTTATACCTTGCATTAAGTCTGTTGTGCATTTTGATGTTTAATTTGAATAATGCAATTGGACAAGGTATTACTTTTACAAATGCGCCTTCAGATATAAGTATCTGCGATAATGCAGGAAGCAGTTATGAAATAAGTTTTCCTAATATGCAAGCAAGTGATAAAGTAACAATAACCCTTAGTGTAATGGATGGAGGAATTGTAGTTCCTGTTAATGCGAATGAATACCCAAGTTGTTTTGGATCAATCACACAAATTAGCAGTTCACCATTTTTATTTGACATGACAAATGTCTCTGGCGTTACATTTCAACAAAATCAGTCTAATTACAATATCTATGATTTAGAATTTACCACTGCTGGTACTTACAGCTTATCTTTCAACCTGAAATTAAATTGCTCACTGAATGGATATTTCAGCCTCTTGAATTACGCCAGTCCTACATTGAATTGTAATTTGACATTCGGAAATTTATCGGTTGATGTAGATGCAAATATTAATTCTATTGTTGTCGCTGCTGACCCAAACAACAATATTGTTAACACCCTTGGATATTTAGAAAACACATCGTTTACGTTCATATATAATTTCGATAAAAGTCCTGCTTCCACATCAATAAGCGATTTGACGTTTGATTGGGAATTGGTATCGGCTGGCGTATTGCCATTTACGATTAATAAAATTTATATCAATGGAAATTTAACCACCTTAACTAATCCAATTATAGGTGAAACATTTCAACTACAAAATGGCACAAATCCACTTACAGTTTCAATTGATATTACTATGACAAGCTGCCCACCTGGCGGGACACAGGATATACAAGCAATTCTCAAATATAGATGTGGAGATGCAGCCTTGTCCACTGATTGCAATGCTTGTGGCGAAGCTGAGAAAGTTGTTAATTATATCAATATTTCAAATAAAAAATGTACTATTGAATATGAACGAATGGAACCACTTGATGCAAATGCCGGAACAAATGCGCCAATTTATCAAATGCCATACGATGTTAGCTGCGCAGAAATTGATGACGAAGTACTTTGGAAGTATGAAATTCGCAACTTAGCAAACAATGCTACTGTAAAAAATATGAAACTACAGCTAAATGAAAATGGAATTGCAAATAATAACCTCGTTATTTTAGATTGGAATACAGTAACGGTAACCACAGCAGGTACAGGCGCAAATATTATTAGCAATATCCCAACTGTTTATGCCGGACAAGTTCCAGCTTGTACCGCGCAAGTAGTCAGTCCAATATCCGGTTTTGTACTCTCGATCGAAGATTTTAAACCAAGTACAACCTTGACCGTAGAATTTAAAACAAAGAAATGTTGTACCAGTGATTTTATTTTGTTTGGAAATCTCTTTAATAAACCTAAAAATTTTAATCAATTCAGCCTGCAAATTACCGGAAAGGATATTTGTAACAATAACATCAAAGTAACCACGCCAAAGTCAAATTCATTGTATAATAATGGTGGAATAAGTACGCATCAAAATTTTAATAATAAACCGCCTGATTTAGATATGGTAGCGCCTTTTACTCCAACGGTAATGGATGTTATTGTGTATGCTTCAAATGAAATAGATGTAGCAACAATACTTAACCCACCTATCGTAATTAATAATAAAATAAACATTAATGATTTGATAGGAGATAATGGACTAAATGACCAATACGATTTACAAGCATTCGGTTATGAAGGAAAACTAACTGGACAAATACCGGACTATGAAAATAGTGGGTTAAAGGATGCATATATAAGAGTAAAAATATCTTGCCAATCTGGATTACAAATTGATGAACAAAATAATCTGAACACGCTTGGAATTGACTTTACACCCGTGTTTCATGGTGCTGTTGATTGGGCGCCTGATTTTATTCTGCCAGTGGTAGATTATGAATGTGGGAAAAAGCATGACTATTATTTTTTTTATAAGATGGAAGATTTATTTGCTCTGATAGGAAATGTGAATCCGTTCACCTTTATTGAGAGTAGTAATTTTAATTTTAAGTTGTTTGCATGTTGCAGTTTACTTACTTCACAAGCCACTAATTCTGGCGATTATGATTTAGAATTCAGTATTATGCATAATTGTACCGTAAGTCCTATCATCATTGATGAACTTAATTATAATTCGCCAAGCATTTGTTGGATTCCTTTGAACAAATATGCAGACCATATTACTGTGAACTGTCCAGGTTGCTATGCGCCTGGTTTAATTACTGATAGTTATTATATGAGGCGAAAGTCTTTAGGCTATCAGGATGCTAACGATAATGGTTTTACTGATGCAAACCAATTAATTCAATATAAGCCTACCATTGCAGATGGCAAATCTTTATATAACGAATATGATCAAATGTCACATGAGATAGCAACGCATGGAGATGAGATAGAAGATCATACTATTTTATATTTTCAAGATGGGAATGTGGGATATGGGGGTTACAATTATGCTGCTATGACTGCACATGGAGAGTTTTTAGACTGGATTCAAGTGTTAAGGGAGATACCATTAGCAGACCAATCTAATATGAATTTGATTGTTACAGGTTTGGATTTTTATGTTGATGAAAATGGTGCGGGCAACTGTATTGATTGCCCTAATTTTGAATCTTATAGTGATAAAACAACCATTTTCGAAATGCATATTAACGACTTTCAAAATTTATCGCTCAACATTCCCTATCAAATTCTTGAAAGCGGATCAAAATGGAAATTATTTTTTCACAATGCATGATGAAGATATTAAGAATGCTAAATTGAACCAAAACGCAAACTACTTCTTTGCAAGTTCATCCAATAATTGGATAAACAACGTTTCACAAAATACGTTCAATTTTGATACAGAACAGAGGTATAGGCTCGTGTTAAGGTACAAAGTATGCGGCAATATAACGACCGATGCAAGTTTTAGTAATGCACTATCACAATCTGTAATAACCAATGATGCATATCTAATTGGAGATAAAATAACGTTTGCAAATGCATTTAATAAAAGTAAGTATCCAGAAATGCCCGGAACTATTGCAGATGTAACAGGCTTAGGATGGTGCTTTGGTTGTAACTTATGTAATTGTATAAATACACCATTACCACTTACATCTTGTGCTTGTAATGCTACTTTGGCGCAAGGTTTCAAATTCAAGTGCGAGGTTTATGGTTGCAAATTCTATTTTGCTTCGACAGCCGTAAATACCGAAGCCGAATATCATAATAATGCTTCTAACTGTAGTGCAGATTTATCAACCAAAGTTACGAGTTCAATTGCTAATCCTGCAGATGATTGTTTCGCTTTCGAAGTAAGGCCTTCAGTTTTTTCAGTGGATGATTGGAGTCATTCAAATTTATCACCAGCTTATGGATTAATAACATCAGGATCGTTGGCACCAAGAATGGCAACTTGGGATTTTAATGGAAATTATTCGCAATTGATTCCAGCTTCATTTGTGAATGCCCCTCCAATATTAAAAATTGAACGAGGTAATAATAATGGCACCAACCAATTTTTCGATAAAATAAAGGTAGCAGATGAGACTTATACCGTTGGTACAACACCTGCCCATTTCGATCAAAGGAGTACAATAGTATATTTTGCGAATTTTAATCAAAACAGCTGTACTCCTGTTAACCCAACACATATTTATAGTGCAGTTGATTTGAGTTGTACTTTTATTGATAATAATACCAATAGTACTTGTACAACCATTCAAGCCATGCCAAGCCAAACAATAGCACTTTACCCTGAGGATCGGTGGATAGCAAAGGCTCCTTCGCTATTACTCAATGTTTTTGATGTTGTTACCATAGCTAATTCAAATCAAGTGCAGTGGACTTTTAAAATTACGAATAGCGGCCCATCAACAGCACCTTATATCTACATTGATTTACCTCCTAATATGTTGCCATACTTTAATAATTTTGCAATAAGCAACTTGCAACTTAATGGTAGCACATGGCCCTATCAACCCTGTGCGGTAAATGGCAATGTAATAGTTTTTGATTTGCACGATGCCAATAGTCTATTACATGGACTAGAGACCCTTGATGAGGTCACAGGCACCATACAGGCCAATTATTTTAATTGTTTTCCAAATACCTTGCAACTTAAATTTGCAGCAAGATGGACCTGCACAGCCAATTCAAGTATAGTTTGTGATGACGCTGCTGAAAGTACTTGTTACGTACAAAGCATAAAACCAAATGTATTTACTAATATTACAACTATAAGCCAAACATTTACGCTTTGTAGTGAACAAAATATTGCTACTGTGCGATTTTATAATTTAACAGATGATGGAATATTATTTCCCACAAATCTTATTTTTGATTTTACAAATGTGCCGCAAGGCGTTTTTAATATTACATCTTGTATAGTAAGTGACTGTGTTGGTAATTCAGTAACTTTGCCAGTAATAAATAACGCCATAGCCAATATGGGAGATTTTATAAATTTTTTAAACACCAATAATTTGCTGGCAGCGGATGGAAGCCTGAAAAAAAACGCTTGTTTAGAAGTTAGTTATGAATACAGTATTGGGTGTACATCTTTAAACCCTTTAAAACCGCCTTTTATTACATTAGGGTTTACTTTATTTTGCCAATCAGTATATAATGTATCAGCAACCATACCGCCTATAGACATAAATTCGTCTGACCCCAGCCATTGCACCGATTGCTACTCCATACAAAAAGACATAAGTGCCCCTACCGCAGAAATTGGTGAAATAATAACATATACAGTTACCGTTACAGGATATAATGGTGCTAATGCAACTAATGTAGATCTTACTGATAATTTGCCGCCAAATTTTTCACCTACATCGCCAAATCCTTTTCCTGTGAACAATATTAATTTGCAGTACGGCTCATCTCCGTTGATATACACGCTAACTGGGTACTTTACACAAAGCGGTAATCATGATAACGTTGCTCAACTTTCGAATGGCATACAAGACAATGCTTTGGTAACCGTACCGCTGGATTGCTACGCAGCTATTCAGCCTTTCACAATAGGCGTTAACAGCTCGTCAATAAACTATGTTTCTAACGCGGCCATTGCTTCTGGTATTGCCAACAATACCGATATGAAAATAAATGGGAAACTTGTAATTGACCCGGCTTCAAATTACTTTTACATACAGGGCAAAGACATTAAAATGGGACATGCTGCCGAAATAATTGTAAAGCCCGGCAAGGCACTTATAATAGGAAAAAATGCCGCCAATAATAAACCCACAAAAATAACTGCCTGTTACAAAATGTGGAAGGGCATACATTTGTTGTATAGCAAAACGCTAAATGGTAGTTTCCTCTCTATTGACCATTCTGAAGTGAACGATGCGCAGTATGCAATTAACATTGAAGATTATTGCTTTGTATCGCTTACCAACAGTACCTTCGACCGTAATTATGTGAGTTTATATATACCCATACCTGCCAATGCAGCAGTTGACCAAATAAATACATCAGTATATTTTATTGATCATTGCATCTTTGATGGTAGTGCTCCACTAACGGTAAATTATCAGCAGCAAACTCCTGTGGCAATGGCAAAGCCCCTAGCTGGCATATTAGCCTACAGAGCCAATATTAATAATTGCGTAAATAATGTGTTCAACAAACTAAGCAACGGCATTATTGGTTATAACAGCAACCTCGAGTTGCGCGACAATCGGTTTTTTGATATAAAACCAAATAATACCGAATATGCAGACCACACTAAAGGAATATTTGATGTAGTATATAATGGCAGTGCCGTATATGCATTTGGGGGCCGCAGCAATAATTTTGTACATTTAAATGGATTAGGCAACACCATCACCACCTTCGACAATTGCAACTATGGCTTATTTGCCGACCGAATCAATATTGAAGCACAGCACAATAAAATGGTCAATATGCGAACGGGATTTAGGGTTACTGCAGGCAAGGGTAAGGATATGCGGATACGATTAAATGATGTGACATCAGACATGGACGGTATACAACTGTATATAAACGATGGATGCAACTCATTAATAGTAAACCAAAACGTTGTTACTTTTGGTGGGAATAGCAACTCAACAGCCATAGGCATAGTACTAAAAGAAGCAGGGCTGCCCAACAAAAATGTACACATACGCAAAAACAATATATTTTTTAAAGCCGGAGCCACCAATGCACGTATAGGTATATTGAGCAATGCCAACTACGGTGCCGAAATAGCCAAGAACGAGATTACCATGACCGATGCCACCATAAACACCTACGGCATAGCTATAGATGGCAGCCGTACAAACAATGTAAGCTGCAATATTGTAACAGGGGCAGGTACTACAGGTACAGGCATACCCGCAGCAGTAAAAATGATAAATGGCGATGCACACACAGTAGGATGCAATAATCTTAGCAGTGTGGAGAATGGCTTATTGGTACAAAGCCCCATAGCAGGATTATCAGTAAAAGGAAATGACTTTGCAAATAATAAAAACGGATTACGATTTGGCTTGCAAACCGGTAGTGCAAAAATAATTAATGATTATAATGATGGTAACCGTTTTCTTAGCAATACTTTGGATGCTTGGAATGAGTATTTTGCAGGTCAACAAACATATCCAAAAACAATTGTTGACAATTCTAATAATTGCTTACCTTTGGTTCAATCCCCTACTAATTGGTTTCAAGATTTTCCAGGAACAAATTGGACATGCGGTACCGGCAATATGAGCTATTGCAGTCATTACCCGGACGATTGCAGCAATTGCCGCACTGCACTTGATGATGATGTTGCAACAGGTGAATTTGAAAATGGAGCATATACAACCGAAAGCCTTTGGCTTTTAAGCAAAAAACTTTTTGCCAAATTAACTGAAAATGATATCTTACGTAATGATAGTTTGATGGAAGCATTTTACCAAAGTAATTTAAATACTGACCTGGCAGATTTAGTAGCAGTAGAAGATGATAAAAGCCAATTAAATATGTCTGACAGTGCTGATATTTGGCAATTAGACCAAAAGCGAGACACTATTAAACAGACCAACGATGTGGTAAATTTAAGCCTGGAAGCTATCTATGCAAACATGACCGATACTGCCGCAATCGATAGCCTTATTCAGTTAATAGTTCAGTTGCAAAATAAACTATACATTACAATGGCCGAAGGCGATAGTTTACAAACGGAAGAGGAAGCAACGGATGAATTAGATGCAGCCATAATAAAAACTGATAACGATGCCATAGCCTCCAGTAATGATATTGCCGATTATGAACAACTATTCAATGAGATTTATCTGAGTACGGTTGGCCGACATAATTACAATATTAATTCTTATCAAAAGCAAATACTGTACACGATTGCCAATTTATGTCCAATAGCATTTGGCGATGTAGTTTTTAAAGCTCGAACGCTCTACAGTATTATTGAATGTAATGCAGAATATAATGATATGAGTGCTTGTAATGCAATTGGAATACCAATAAGAAAAGGAAAACTAAAAATTGAAAAAATTGAAAAAATAAAATTGTTTCCAAATCCAGCAAGTGACGAAGCTACTATTTTGTTCAATAATAAACCAAACCAAAATGTTGTACTTAGAATTACAAATGTATTCGGTCAGATTATTTTAGAAAAAAATATTGGACAATCGCAATTATTCAAATTTGGAACTCAAGATTATGCAACTGGTGTTTATCATATTGCATTATTATTAGAGGAGCAAAATATTTTTAACGAAAACCTAATAATTATTCGTAAGTAACATGAGAAAGTTTAAGTGCTTTTTGTTATTGCTATGCTGTATAATTAGTATCAATGTTAAATCACAAGGATTATCCAATATTTGGTTGAGTGGATATGCAAGTTGGGGTGGACTGCCTTTTGGAGGCATTGAAATAGATTTCATAAACGGGGCACCTAATGTTCAGTACAAATACATTCCCATGAATTTTGACAGAGGAGTAGCCACCATCAGCGATAGCCTTGGCAATATAAAATTATACACCAATGGTATATGGATAGCTGGGGCAAATGACGATACAATTGTCGATGGAGGTGGTATTAGCCCACCAGTAGATAATGATTCACTTGGTTTATGGATTCCTAAATCGTGTATAATTTTACCAAAACCAAATGATACCGCAATATATTATTTAATACATACCTCAACTGATAATCCACCGGTATTCAGTGAATCTTATTTTATAAAGTACAGCATTATTGATATGAATGCAAATAATGGGCTTGGCGCAATAATTTCCAAAAACAATATTTTACAAACGGGCAATTTTGTCCTTGGAAATTTGTCCGCATGCAAGCATGGGAATGGGCGAGATTGGTGGATTGCTTTTTTGGGTAAAAATACAAATATCATCTATTTATCATTACTTGGACCATGGGGCATAAGTCCACCTACTGCGATTTCGGTTGGAAATAGCCATACAAGATTTATCGGGCAAAGCACATTTTCACCTGACGGTGGCAAGTTTGCATACACAATGTTGGGAGATTCGCTTTATAAATTTAATGTTGCAGTTATCGATTTTGATAGATGTGACGGAGTGTTTAGCAATGATAGGTATTTTGAAGTTTACGATTCATTAGGAAGTGCAAGAGGCATAGAATTTTCACCAAATTCACAATACTTATATATATCAAATTTATTATCTATATTTCAATTTGATATAACGCAAGCCAATATTAAAAATACAATGGTAAAAGTTGCGGAGTGGGATAGCTTTTATTCCCCAAATCCGCCTTTTGCCACCCTCTTTAGCTTTATGGGCATTGCTCCTGATGGGAAAATATATGTAAGTACAGGTAACAGTACATTGCACATGCACATAATTGACCAACCAGATAGTCCCGGTCTTGCTTGCAACGTAATACATCATGGTTTGCAACTTCCTGCATTTTCTATTTCGTCTCCGCCTAACCACCCCAATTATTTCTTGGGGGCTAATGGGGGGTGTAATAATTTGAGTTATGAAAGTTTAGAAAGTGGGAAGGTTAAGAAAGTTACGGTGTTCAATAATCCTACACGGGATAATTTTACACTTTGGTTTCCGCCTGATAAGGATGTGGGTTGGTTGGAGATATATGATGTTAACGGTGAGTGTATACGTAGGGAGTATGTAGCACAATGGAGCCAGTATAAGACTGTGGATATATCTAATTTAAGTGCGGGGGGCCAAGTGGTGAGGGGAGTGTGAAAGTGGTGAGGTTGGAGTAGTCATGTAAGCCAAAATACACCCCCAAACCCCTTAAGGGGCTTGCATCCGCACAGGCTTTTTATTTTAGTTTAAAAACAGATTCTTATGAATAATGAGCATTTTGAAAATTTACATTCTACAGCAAAGCCAATTCAATTTGTATTTGCAGCGCAAATGCGAAAAGAACCAACCAAGGCAGAATCAATTTTATGGTCATACCTTTCAGACAAACAAATGCAAGGTTTAAAATTTAGACGACAACATCCATTGGGTAATTTTATTTTAGATTTTTATTGTCACCAAATAAAGTTGAGCATCGAGCTGGATGGCGAAATACATCAGGATGAAAAACAAAAAGAATATGATTGTGAGCGCACCAAATTTCTAATTGAAAAAGGTATATTTGAAATCCGATTTACCAACGATATTATTTTAGATAGAATAACTGATGCATTAAATGAAATTGAAAACACAATTCAACAATTGAAAAAGAAATTAAAATGATAAGAAATACCCATCGCAGTATAGGTAAGCCCCTTAAGGGGTTTGGGGCGTATTCTATTGCAATGCAATGCCCGCTTGCAGGCGGCACAGCGGTGTTTAAAGCCCGTGCCATGTTGCAGGCCATAAATGATACCACTATCTATAACGACCGCGATATATGCAACAGTGTTGGCATTACATTACGGCAACTCAATAAAACAGAAATTGCAAAACCAACGGCAAGCGTATTCCCAAACCCTGCCAATGAGAGTGTAACGGTTGTTGTAAACGCTGGTACAGATTGTGCAGTTATTTTTGAGCTCACAAATAAATTAGGGCAGCCGATTGCATTGTTTAACTTAGCGGATAAACCAATGCCCTTTACTTTTAGTACAAACGCACTGACGGCAGGTATTTATACCTACCAAATAAAATGCGATTTGAGCATTATTGAAACCGGTAAATTAGTAATAATACACTAAGCATGAAAAAGCAGGCATTAATAATTGTTATGCTATTTGCATGCAGTTTTGGCGTTGCACAACAAGGCATCAGCAATAATTGGATAAGTGGTTATTATGCGCAATGGGGTAAGCCACAAGGCCAAAACCGTATAAATTTTTTTACTGGCATCCCTGCTGTTGCTTTTGATAGCATTGATATGAATTTCAGGCACACCCATGCCAATATAAGCGATAGTGCAGGTAATATGTTGTTTTATACCAATGGATATTACATAGCTGATGCTACAGACGATACCATGGACAATGGTGGTGGCATAAACCCCGGTGCTTACGCCAATTTTGTGCCTGATGGGTTTTTGATACCGCAAGCAGCATTGATATTGCAAAATCCAGGTAGCAATAGCATTTATTATATGTTTCATAATACTGCAGATGCATATCCAATTATTCCAAACAATAGTACTTCTTTCAAGTTTTATGTAACAACAATAGATATGAATCTAAATGGAGGTTTAGGTTCTGTAATTAGTAAAAACTACATTTTGATTAATGACAGCATGAATGTTGGTAAAATTGCCGCATGCAAACATGGCAATGGCAGAGATTGGTGGATAGTTATTCATAGAGTAAATACAAATAGATTTTTTAAATTTTTACTCACTCCTTATGGTTTTACCGGTCCTTTTATTCAAAACATTGGTTCAATAAGGCCTGATGATGCAGGCCAAGCAAAATTTTCGCCAGATGGCAATAAATTCGCATATTTTTTTTATAATACCGGCTTAGATGTCTTCGATTTCGACCGTTGCACAGGCATGTTAAGCAATTGGCGTAACGATACTATACCAATTCAATATGGTAATGTAGGTGTAGAATTTTCGCCAAACTCACAGCAATTGTATGTTGGCAATATTACAGAGATATATCAGTACAATGCAAATGATACTAACTTACAAACCAATAAAATTGTAGTGGCCACTTATGATAATTTTTATGATAGCTTTCCCGGTCTTGGCACTTACTTATGCTACCCACAACTTGCCCCCGATGGTAAAATATACATAACTACTGGTAACGGTACCCGCTATTTTCATATATTAGACCAGCCAGATAGCCCCGGGCTAGCCTGCAATGTAATACAGCATGGATTGATGGTACCTTCGTTTTATTTCAATACCATTCCCAACCACCCTAATTATTTTCTTGGTGCAAATGGGTTGTGCAATAATTTAAGTTATGAAAGTTTAGAAAGTGGGAAGGTTAAGAAAGTTACTGTGTTTGGTAATCCTACACGGGATAATTTTACATTGTGGTTTCCGGTTGATAAGGATGTGGGTGTGTTGGAGATATATGATGTTAACGGTGAGTGTATACGTAGGGAGTATGTAGCACAATGGAGCCAGTATAAGACTGTGGATATATCTAATTTAAGTGCGGGGGTTTATTTTTGTAAGATGAGGTGGCCAAGTGGTGAGGGGAGTGTGAAAGTGGTGAGGTTGGAGTAGTCATGTAAGCCAAAATACACCCCAAACCCCTTAAGGGGCTTGCATCCGCACAGGCTTTTTATTTTAGTTTAAAAACAGATTCTTATGAATAATGAGCATTTTGAAAATTTACATTCTACAGCAAAGCCAATTCAATTTGTATTTGCAGCGCAAATGCGAAAAGAACCAACCAAGGCAGAATCAATTTTATGGTCATACCTTTCAGACAAACAAATGCAAGGTTTAAAATTTAGACGACAACATCCATTGGGTAATTTTATTTTAGATTTTTATTGTCACCAAATAAAGTTGAGCATCGAGCTGGATGGCGAAATACATCAGGATGAAAAACAAAAAGAATATGATTGTGAGCGCACCAAATTTCTAATTGAAAAAGGTATATTTGAAATCCGATTTACCAACGATATTATTTTAGATAGAATAACTGATGCATTAAATGAAATTGAAAACACAATTCAACAATTGAAAAAGAAATTAAAATGATAAGAAACACGCATCGCTGCATAGGAAAGCCCCTTAAGGGGTTTGGGGCGTATTCTATTGCAATGCAATGCCCACTTGCAGGCGGCACGGCAGTGTTTAAAGCACGGGCTATGTTGCAGGCTATTAACGATACACTGGCATATAACGACCGCGATATATGCAACAGTGTTGGTATTACATTGAGGCAATTACCTAAAACGGAAATAATAAAACCAACGGCAGTCGTATATCCCAATCCTGCCAACGAGAGTGTAACGGTTGTTGTAAACGCTGGTATAGAATGTGCAGCCAATTTTGAGCTCATCAATAAATTAGGGCAACCAATTGCATTGTATAATTTATTGGACAAACCAAGGTGCCATTTACATTTAGTACGAAAGCATTGGCGTATCGGTATTTATACCTACCAAATAAAATGTGACTAAAGCATTATCGAAACAGGTAAATTAGTAATAATACACTAAGCATGAAAACGCAGGCATTAATAATTGTTATGCTATTTGCATGCAGTTTTGGCGTTGCACAACAAGGTATCAGCAATAATTGGCTATCAGGATATTATTCAATTTGGGGTAAACCCTTTGGTCAAAATCGTATGAATTTTTTTGCTGGATTTCCTACAGTTTCCTATGATAGCATTGATATGAATTTTGCACACACCCATGCCAATATAAGCGATAGCGCAGGCAATATGTTGTTTTATACAAATGGGTACTACATTGCCGATGCTACAGACGATACAATGGATAATGGCGGTGGCATAAACCCCGGTGCTTACGCCAACTTTGTGCCTGATGGGTTTTTGATACCGCAGGGTGCTTTGATAATCCGAAAACCATTGAGTAATATTTATTATTTATTTCACTCTTCAGTCGATAATTATCCCAATCCAAACAGCAGTATTGCGTATCACTTAAGAATAACAACTATTGATATGGATTTAAATAATGGATTGGGGAAAGTAATTACGAAAAATGTTGCGATAATAAGTGACACATTAAATGTTGGCAAAATAACCGCATGTAAACATGGCAATGGTAGAGATTGGTGGGTAGTCGCTCACCGTATGAATAGTAATAAGTTTTATAAAATATTGGTAACGCCATATGGAGCAGATTCAATAAGTGAACAATCAATAGGATCCTTTAGAGCAACAGATGCTGGTCAAGCAAAATTTTCCTCAGACGGAACACGATATGCATACTTTCATTACAATACCGCAGGTCTTGATGTATATGATTTTGACCGTTGCACAGGCATGTTAAGCAATTGGCGTAACGATACCATACCAATTCAATATGGCAATGTAGGCGTAGAATTTTCGCCAAACTCACAGCAATTGTATGTTGGCAATATTACAGAGATATATCAGTACAATGCAAATGATGCCAACTTACTAAACAACAGAATGGTAGTTGCTACATATGATGGGTTTTATGATAGTGTACCTGGCCTTGGCACTTACCTATGCTACCCACAACTTGCGCCCGATGGCAAAATATACATAACTACTGGTAACGGTACCCGCTATTTTCATATAATAGACCAGCCAGATAGCCCCGGGCTTGCCTGCAATGTTATACAACATGGGTTAATGGTGCCTTCGTTTTATTTCAATACTATTCCCAACCACCCTAATTATTTTTTGGGGGCAAATGGGTTGTGCAATAATTTGAGTTTTGAAGGTTTAGAAAGTGGGAAGGTTAAGAAAGTTACTGTGTTTGGTAATCCTACGCATGATAAATTTACATTGTGGTTTCCGGTGGATAAGGATGTGGGTGTGTTGGAGATATATGATGTTAACGGTGAGTGTATACGTACCGAGCGGGTAAGCCAATGGAGCCAGTATAAAACGGTGGATATTAGTGCGCTTAGTGCAGGGGTTTATTTTTGTAAGTTGCGGTGGCGGAGTGGTGAGGGGAGTTGTAGGGTTGTGAAGTTTTGAAAGTTTTGAAGGTTGAGAAAGTTTTAAAATTTGTGTAATCTGTTCAATCAGCTTAATGTGTGGTTCAGACAATTGGCAATTCACCCCTAAATCCCCTTTAGGGGGACTTGCCTATTCTCGGCTTGGATTTTCGTGACTATTTGATTTTTTAATTGAATAAAATTTGAAAACTAATACTAAATAATAAGAGAAACCCAGCGTAGCAAAGGTAAGCCCCTTAAGGGGTTTGGGGTGTATTTTGGTGCCGAATGCGACTACGCTTGTGGTTGCATCTATGTCAGTTGTGAATAACAAAATTTTATATTTGCTTAGTAAAATATTTATGTTATAAAATGAATGAACAATGCAAAACTATTTCACGAGCTGTAAGCGAGGGTGCTTGCGGGAACGGGGGGCTTTACCATGGTAAACTTATAAAACTGAAGTAGCCATGAGAAAATCTTGCTTTTTAGTTTTATTGCTTTTTGTTGCAAAAAGTAGCATGGCTCAGGGGTTAAGTAATTTGTGGATGATGGGTTACCAAAGTAATTTAAATACTGACCTGGCAGATTTAGTAGCAGTAGAAGATGATAAAAGCCAATTAAATATGTCTGACAGTGCTGATATTTGGCAATTAGACCAAAAGCGAGACACTATTAAACAGACCAACGATGTGGTAAATTTAAGCCTGGAAGCTATCTATGCAAACATGACCGATACTGCCGCAATCGATAGCCTTATTCAGTTAATAGTTCAGTTGCAAAATAAACTATACATTACAATGGCCGAAGGCGATAGTTTGCAAACGGAAGAGGAAGCAACGGATGAATTAGATGCAGCCATAATAAAAACTGATAACGATGCCATAGCCTCCAGTAATGATATTGCCGATTATGAACAACTATTCAATGAGATTTATCTGAGTACGGTTGGCCGACATAATTACAATATTAATTCTTATCAAAAGCAAATACTGTACACGATTGCCAATTTATGTCCAATAGCATTTGGCGATGTAGTTTTTAAAGCTCGAACGCTCTACAGTATTATTGAATGTAATGCAGAATATAATGATATGAGTGCTTGTAATGCAATTGGAATACCAATAAGAAAAGGAAAACTAAAAATTGAAAAAATTGAAAAAATAAAATTGTTTCCAAATCCAGCAAGTGACGAAGCTACTATTTTGTTCAATAATAAACCAAACCAAAATGTTGTACTTAGAATTACAAATGTATTCGGTCAGATTATTTTAGAAAAAATATTGGACAATCGCAATTATTCAAATTTGGAACTCAAGATTATGCAACTGGTGTTTATCATATTGCATTATTATTAGAGGAGCAAAATATTTTTAACGAAAACCTAATAATTATTCGTAAGTAACATGAGAAAGTTTAAGTGCTTTTTGTTATTGCTATGCTGTATAATTAGTATCAATGTTAAATCACAAGGATTATCCAATATTTGGTTGAGTGGCTACGCAAGCTGGGGTGGTTTGCCTTTTGGTGGAACTGTCTTGGATTTCAAAACAGGGAGTATAAACGTAAACTACAAATACATTCCCATGAATTTTAGCACAGGAGTAGCCACCATTAGCGATAGCCTTGGTAATATTAAATTATATACAAATGGTATTTGGGTTGCAGGGGCAAATGACGACACTATAGTTAATGGCGGTGGTATTAGTCCACCTGTAGTGCAAGATTCATTAGGGCTATGGGTTGGTCAATGTTCAATGTTTTTACAAAAGCCTAACGATAGTAACATTTATTTTCTTATACATTCATCAGTTGACAATCCAAACAATTACAATTTTACAAATTATGTATGGTACTCGGTAATTGATATGAATTTAAATAATGGTTTCGGTGGAATAATTTCAAAAAATAATATTTTATTTAACGGTCAAATAATGTTGGGTGCGATTAACGCATGCAAACACGGTAATGGACGAGATTGGTGGATAACAGCGGTTGAAAGATATACCAATAAATTTTTCTGCGCAATATTGACTCCATACGGCATCATTAATTTACCTAAAATTAGTGTCCCCTCTTTCCATAACCAAAGCGGAAGTGGAAATGCATTTTCGCGTGATGGAACAAAATATGCTGGCGTTTTTTTGGGGGATTCCATTCATAAATTCAATATTCATTTATATGATTTTGATAGATGCAACGGAATTTTATCAAATGAGCGAAACATTGAATCAATAGATTCGGTTGGTTATGCTCGTGGTATAGCATTTTCTCCAAACGGCCAATATTTATATGTAGCAACCGTCTATAAAGTTTTTCAGTATGATTTAAGTCAGGTCAACATAAAAAATAGCGAAATTATTGTTGCTGAATGGGATAGTTTCTACAGCCCAAGCCCACCTTTTGCAACACTATATGAGTGGATGAGCCTCGCGCCCGATGGCAAAATATACATAAACACAGGCAACAGTACATTACATATGCACATCATAGACCAACCGGATAGCCCTGGCACAGCATGCAATTTTATTCAACATGGGTTACAATTACCAACCAAATCTGTGTCGGCACCACCAAATCACCCTAATTATTTTCTCGGTGCAAATGGGTTGTGCAATAATTTGAGTTATGAAAGTTTAGAAAGTTGGAAGGTTAAGAAAGTTACAGTGTTTGGTAATCCTACACACGATAAATTTACTTTATGGTTTCCGGTTGATAAAGATGTGGGTTGGTTAGAGATTTATGATGTTAACGGTGAGTGTATACGTACCGAGCGGGTTGCACAATGGAGTCAGTATAAGACTGTGGATATTAGTGAGCTTAGTGCGGGGGTTTATTTTTGTAAGATGCGGTGGCCGAGTGGGGAGGGGAGTGTTAAGGTGGTTAGGTTGGAGTAGTCATGTAAGCCAAAATACACCCCAAACCCCTTAAGGGGCTTAAATACAAGGAATTTTGGTTTATAGTTGCTTTAGGTTTCCTATTTAAATTTTGCTTATTTGTAAAAAGTAAAGTATTGTGTGTAATTGAAAAAACTATAAATCTAATAGAACGAGTAACGTAATGATACGAAATAGCCAGCCGAGAATAGGTAAGCCCCAGAAAGGGGTTTGGGGTGTATTGTAACGGTGGCTGTATACGTACGGAGAGGGTGGCTCAGTGGAGCCAGTATAAAACGGTGGATATTAGTGCACTTAGTGCAGGGGTTTATTTTTGTAAGATGAATTGGCCAAGTGGTGAGGGGAGTGTAAAGGTGGTTAGGTCAATTGTAAATGCTTGCGGCTTTTTTCAAAAAAATTCCCGCATCAAAAATTTGATGCGGGAATTCAATTTATCAGTTTCTACGATTTAGTCTTCTTTGGTTGCCATCAACAAATCGTATTCTTCTTGCGAACCTACAATCAACTTATCATAATCGCGCATACCTGTACCAGCTGGAATTAGGTGCCCTACAATAACGTTTTCTTTCAATCCTACCAAATCATCAATTTTACCGGCAATTGCAGCTTCATTCAATACCTTGGTTGTTTCCTGGAAGGAAGCAGCCGAAATCCATGAACGTGTATGTAACGATGCTTGTGTAATCCCCTGTAACAAAGGATGTGAAGTAGCTGGTACTGCCTGACGTGCGTCAACAGGAGTTTTATCCATACGTTTAAGCATAGTATTCTCATCGCGCAGTTTACGTACTGTAACTATCTGGCCTTCTTTAAAGTTGACACTATCGCCTGCGTTTAATACTACCATTTTATCAAATATCTCATTATTCTCTTCGATAAATTCGATACGATTTACAGACTCACGTTCAAGGAAACGCGTATCTCCCGGATCATCAATTTCAACCTTACGCATCATCTGCCTTACAATTACCTCAAAATGCTTATCGTTAATCTTTACGCCTTGCAAACGGTAAACTTCCTGTACCTCGTTTACAAGATATTCTTGCACGGCATTTGGTCCTTTAATATTTAAGATGTCAGATGGTGCAATGCTACCACCGCTTAACTGCATTCCGGCACGTATGTAGTCATTGTCTTGTACAAGAATGTGCTTGCTAAGTGGCACCATATACTTCTTTACTTCACCATCTTTGCTGGTCACAATAATCTCGCGATTACCCCGCTTAATTCCTCCATATGCTACTATTCCATCAATTTCAGAAACTACAGCCGGATTACTTGGATTACGTGCTTCAAACAATTCGGTTACACGTGGAAGACCACCTGTAATATCCGATGTCTTACCGCTGCTACGTGGTAGCTTCACCAGAATCTGTCCTGCACCTATCTTATCTCCTTTGTTAACTACTACGTGAGCTCCTACTGGAATGTTATATGATTTCAATACCATTTTATCTTTACCCAGAATTCTAACTACCGGGTTTTTAGATTTATCGCGGCTATCAATAATTACTTTTTCCTTAAATCCTGTTTGCTCATCGCTTTCTTCGCGGAAAGTAATCCCTTCTTCTACATGCTCAAAATCAATAACACCGGTTGCTTCAGTAATAATCACGGCATTGTAAGGGTCAAAGGTGCAGATTTCATCTCCCTTGGTTATTTCCTGATTTTCCTTTACAAATAAGTGAGCACCGTAAGGGATATTTGCGGTTGCCAGTATGGCTTTTGTATTTTTATCTACAATTCGCATTTCGCCCGAACGACCTACTACAACTGTCATCTTTTTCTTGCTTTCGCTATCGAAAGCTATAGAACGTAATTCATCAAATTCTATAATTCCGCTATACTTGGCCAGAAGATTAGTTTCGGCTGCCAGCTTGCTTGCTGCACCACCCGCGTGGAATGTACGAAGTGTAAGCTGTGTTCCCGGCTCACCAATTGACTGAGCAGCTATTACGCCAACCGCTTCGCCTTTTTGAACCATGCGTCCCGAAGCTAGATTACGTCCGTAGCATTTGCCACATACACCTTGCTTGCTTTCGCACGTCAATACCGAACGAATTTCTACACTCTCAATCGGAGAGTTTTCAATCATATCGGCAATTGGTTCTATTATTTCATGACCTGCATGTATAATTACTTCACCTGTAAGAGGATGAATAATATCATGCAATGAAACACGACCTAAAATACGATCGTATAATGATTCTACTACTTCTTCGTTATTCTTTAATGCAGTTTCGGCAAGCCCACGAAGGGTTCCGCAATCTGCTTCATTAATAATTACATCCTGTGCTACATCAACCAACCTACGTGTAAGGTATCCTGCATCGGCAGTTTTCAAGGCTGTATCAGCCAAACCTTTACGCGCACCGTGTGTACTGATAAAGTACTCAAGGATGGAAAGTCCTTCTTTAAAGTTGGAAAGAATCGGGTTCTCGATAATCTCACCTCCTGCTGCTCCCGATTTTTGTGGCTTAGCCATCAATCCCCTCATACCACTTAACTGACGAATCTGATCTTTACTTCCACGGGCACCACTATCAAGCATCATCCATACTGCATTAAATCCTTGCTTGTCGGTAGCAATTTTCTTCATCAGATTTTCGGTGATGCGTGAATTGGTACGTGACCAGATATCAATAATCTGATTATAACGTTCGTTGTCGTTAATAAATCCATTACGATAATTGTCCAATACCTCTTCTACCTGATCATTTGCTTTGCCAATAAGCTTTTCTTTGTCAACCTCAATATTGATATCACCCAGGTTAAATGACAAGCCACCTTTAAATGCCATACGGAATCCAAGGCTCTTAATATCATCCAAAAACTGGGCAGTGCCTGCAATACCTACTTTTTTCAATACGCGAGTAATTATTTCACGCAACGATTTCTTTGTAAGCAATTCGTCAATATATCCAACACTTTCAGGGACCACCTGATTGAACAGAGCTCTACCAACTGTAGTTTCAAGTATCTTGATTTCAATACCGTTTTCAGTTTCTACAGGTACACGTATTTTGATAAATGCATGTAAGTCAACACGACCTTCATTATATGCGATATTTAATTCATCGTATGAATAAAATGTCAATCCTTCTCCCTTAACCTTTAGGATATCGCTGCTGCGCTTTCCTTTGGTAATGTAGTATAGTCCCAAAACCATGTCCTGCGAAGGTACGGTGATAGGTGCACCATTTGCAGGGTTAAGAATATTATGCGATGCAAGCATCAGCATCTGTGCTTCTAATATTGCGGCATTGCCAAGGGGTACATGCACAGCCATTTGATCACCGTCAAAGTCGGCATTGAATGCCGTACAAACCAAAGGATGTAATTGAATGGCTTTACCTTCAATCATTTTAGGTTGAAATGCCTGTATACCTAAACGGTGAAGTGTTGGCGCGCGGTTAAGTAGCACAGGATGTCCCTTTAACACGTTTTCAAGTATGTCCCAAATAATTGGTTCTTTCTTGTCAACTATTTTTTTGGCAGATTTTACTGTTTTTACTATGCCACGCTCAATCATTTTACGAATGATAAATGGCTTGAACAACTCGGCCGCCATATCTTTTGGCAATCCACATTCATGCAACTTAAGCTCAGGCCCAACAACAATAACCGAGCGCGCACTGTAGTCAACACGCTTTCCAAGAAGGTTCTGACGGAACCTTCCTTGCTTTCCTTTAAGCGAATCGCTCAAGGATTTTAAGGCTCGGTTACTTTCAGTTTTAACCGCATTTACTTTACGCGAATTATCGAATAAGGAATCGACCGACTCTTGTAACATACGTTTTTCATTACGTAAGATTACATCCGGGGCTTTAATTTCCATCAATCGCTTTAAGCGATTGTTACGTATAATCACCCTGCGGTATAAGTCATTTAAATCGCTGGTTGCAAAGCGGCCTCCATCCAATGGCACCAAAGGCCTTAACTCGGGTGGAATAACCGGTACCACTTTTACTATCATCCATTCGGGGCGATTAACGATGTTTTCGTTGGCTGAACGGAATGCTTCAACAACTGATAAACGTTTTAATGCCTCATTCTTACGTTGCTGCGAAGTTTCGTTAGCAGCTTGTGTACGAAGTTTGTATGACAATGAATCTAAATCAAGTCGTTGCAACAAATCGTAAAGTGCTTCAGCTCCCATCTTGGCAAGAAACTTATTTGGATCTTCATCATCAAGGTGTTGATTTTCTTTTGGTAAGCTTTCAAGAATATTCAGGTACTCATCTTCGGTAAGAAAATCAAGATAGTTTACTCCATCAGCAGACTTGATACCGGCATTGATTACCACATAGCGTTCGTAATAAATGATAAGGTCAAGCTTCTTAGTTGGCAATCCTAACAGGTATCCAATCTTATTTGGCAATGATCGGAAATACCAAATGTGTGCAACCGGAACCACAAGTTGTATATGGCCCATGCGCTCTCTTCGTACCTTTTTCTCGGTAACTTCTACTCCACAACGATCACAAACAATTCCTTTATAGCGAATACGCTTGTATTTTCCACAGTGACATTCCCAATCCTTTACAGGCCCAAAAATTCGTTCGCAAAACAAGCCATCACGTTCAGGTTTGTAAGTACGATAATTAATAGTTTCAGGCTTAAGCACTTCACCGGCCGATTGCTCAAGGATATCCTCAGGAGAAGCCAGGCTTATGGTTATTCGTGAGAAATTGCTTTTAACTTTTACTTCTTTCTTCACAGTATTTTTTTTTAAATTATTTCTAAATGATAAATGTTTAATGCTTAGTCTAAAGTAATCTTTAGGCCAAGACCACGAAGTTCATGCAACAATACATTAAACGATTCGGGTACACCCGGAGTTTGCATGTTGTCGCCCTTTACTATACTTTCATATGCCTTAGCACGTCCAACTACATCATCGGATTTTACAGTAAGTAATTCTTGCAAAATGTTGGCAGCACCAAATGCTTCAATAGCCCATACCTCCATCTCTCCAAAACGCTGACCTCCAAATTGAGCTTTACCCCCCAATGGTTGTTGCGTAATCAGTGAGTATGGTCCTATGCTACGTGCGTGCATTTTGTCATCAACCATATGGCCCAGTTTAAGCATATAGATAATACCTACCGTTGCAGACTGATCGAATCTGTCGCCTGTAAGACCATCATATAACTGAGTTACACCATAGCGAGGAATGTCGGCCTTGTCGGTGTAGTTACAGATATCATCAAGGGTTGCGCCATCAAAAATAGGTGTAGCAAACTTTAACCCCTAACTTCTCACCCGCCCAAGCAAGAACGGTTTCATAAATCTGACCAATATTCATACGCGATGGCACGCCCAGTGGGTTAAGTACAATATCTACCGGTGTTCCGTCTTCAAGGAAAGGCATATCTTCGGCACGCACAATCTTTGCTACAATACCCTTGTTTCCATGTCGACCAGCCATTTTATCACCAACCTTTAGTTTACGCTTTTTGGCAATATATACCTTAGCTAGTTGCATAATTCCAGCTGGTAATTCATCTCCCACGGTAAGTGCATATTTCTTGCGCTTAATAGCTCCAATTACATCTTGCGACTTTATAGTATGATTATGTAACAGCTGAGTAATCTTCTCATTTAATTCTTTATCGGTAGTCCATTTTAACGGGTTGATGTTTTCAAGACTTAAGTCTGCTAACATCTTTTGCGTAAACTTGGTTCCCTTTGGAATTAAAACTGCTTTTAATAAGTTTGAAACACCTTGCGATGTTTTTCCGTTAACCAGCGTGAATAACTTCTCAACCAATCTAGATTTTAACTCAACAAGCTGCTTAGCCTGGTCTTCATCAAGCTGGGTAAGAATAGCCTTTTCATCGCCTTTCGATACCTTATCCTTAAGGTTACGAGAGAATAATTTCTTGTTAATTACAACACCGACTACCGATGGCGGAACCTTAAGCGATGCATCCTTAACATCACCGGCCTTATCTCCAAAAATAGCGCGTAATAATTTCTCTTCTGGCGAAGGATCTGTCTCCCCTTTAGGAGTAATTTTTCCTATTAGGATATCACCCTCACGAACCTCTGCACCTACACGTATCATTCCATATTCATCGAGGTCTTTAGTTGCCTCTTCACTTACGTTTGGTATATCGGCTGTTAATTCTTCCATACCGCGTTTGGTATCGCGTACTTCAAGGCTATATTCATCAATATGTACCGAGGTAAATATATCCTGACTTACTACTTTTTCATTTATCACAATGGCATCCTCAAAGTTGAAACCACGCCAAGGCATAAAAGCTACTTTTAAATTACGTCCCAAAGCTAATTCTCCATTGTTGGTAGCATAACCCTCACATAGCACCTGACCTGCTTTAACCTTATCACCTCGTCTTACAATAGGTTTAAGATTAATGCTTGTATTCTGATTAGTTTTTTGAAATTTAGTAAGCTTGTAAACCTTTAAATCGTCTTCAAATGAAATCAACTTTTCTTCGTCACTGCGGTTGCTACGAATATGAATTTCTTCGGCATCCACATACTCTACAACTCCATCATACTCAGCATTAATTAATACCCGTGAATCGCGCACAAGGCGTCCTTCAAGTCCTGTGCCTACAATTGGTGCTTCGGGACGCAATAAAGGCACCGCTTGACGTTGCATGTTCGAACCCATCAACGCACGATTCGCATCATCGTGTTCCAAGAATGGGATGAGCGAAGCCGCAATAGATGCAATTTGGTTAGGTGCCACATCCATTAAATTTACTTCGTGCGGGTCAACGATTGGGAAGTCACCTTCTTTACGAGCTTTAACTTTTACAGTTTCAAAATTTCCTTTAGAGTCTACCTGAGCAATCGCCTGGGCAATTACCTTGTTATCTTCTTCTTCAGCAGTTAAATAAACAACATCGGTATTATCTACATCTAGCTTACCTTCAATTACCGGACGATAAGGTGTTTCTATGAATCCCAAATTGTTGATTTTTGCATAAACACAAAGGGAAGATATCAAACCGATATTCGGCCCTTCGGGTGTTTCAATTGTGCATAGACGACCGTAGTGGGTGTAGTGCACATCACGTACTTCAAATCCTGCGCGTTCACGCGAAAGACCTCCGGGTCCAAGAGCTGACAACCTGCGTTTGTGAGTAATTTCACTTAATGGATTAGTTTGATCCATAAACTGGCTCAACTGATTAGTTCCAAAGAATGAATTAATAACTGATGACAATGTTTTTGCATTGATTAAATCAGTTGGTGTAAAAACTTCATTATCGCGAACATTCATACGCTCACGTATTGTGCGGGCCATGCGGGCCAATCCTACTCCAAATTGCGAATATAATTGCTCGCCAACTGTACGAACCCTACGATTGCTCAAGTGATCGATATCATCTACATCAGCTTTTGAGTTGATAAGTTGAATAAGATATTTAATTATGCATATGATATCTTCTTTAGTAAGTACTTTGGTATCTGACGGAGTTAATAGTCCTAACTTCTTATTGATACGATATCTACCAACCTGACCTAAATCATAACGTTTGTCAGAGAAAAATAACTTCTCAATGATTCCACGAGCTGTTTCCTCATCAGGTGGTTCTGCATTACGTAATTGACGGTAGATATGCTCCACCGCTTCCTTTTCGTTATTTGATGTATCTTTTTGAAGTGTATTGTAAATTACTGCATAATCAGCAGCACTTGTTTCATCTTTATGTAAGATGATACTTTTTACTCCAGCATCAGCAATAAGATCAATGTGTTCAGACTCGAGTATCGTTTCACGATCCAAAATTACTTCGGTTCGTGTAATAGAAACTACTTCACCAGTATCCTCATCAACAAAATCTTCAACCCAGGATTTCAATACTCTGGCAGCCAACTTGCGGCCTACACATGTTTTCAGGGCAGCCTTTGACACCTTTACCTCATCGGCAAGCCCAAATATTTCTAATATGTCTTTATCAGTTTCAAAGCCGATAGCCCGTAAAAGCGTAGTTACTGGGAACTTCTTTTTACGATCAATGTATGCGTACATGACATTGTTTATATCGGTGGCAAATTCAATCCATGAGCCTTTAAACGGAATTACACGTGCCGAATATAATTTGGTACCATTAGCATGTCTGCTTTGACCAAAGAATACACCAGGCGATCGATGCAATTGCGATACAACTACACGTTCAGCACCATTAATTACAAATGTGCCTTTAGGAGTCATGTAAGGAATTGTTCCAAGGTAAACGTCTTGTACAATCGTTTGAAAATCCTCGTGCTCGGGATCTGTACAATATAATTTAAGTTTTGCCTTTAGCGGTACGCTATAGGTGAGACCTCGCTCGATACATTCTTCAATAGAATAGCGAGGAGGGTCAATAAAATAATCAAGAAATTCGAGGACAAAATTATTTCGCGAATCAGTGATGGGGAAATTCTCACTGAATACTTTATACAAGCCTTCTTTTTCGCGGTTATCAGAAGTTGTTTCTAACTGGAAAAAATCCTGGAAAGATTTTAACTGAATTTCTAGAAAATCAGGATACTCCAGATTTTGTTTGGCCTTGGCGAAGTTAATTCGTTTCGTGCCTTTTTCGTGGAAAGTGCTGATTGAAGCCACTATAATAAGATTTTTAAATTAAAATAAAGGAAACCGTGAGTTGAGAGAAATGAGTTGGATAGATAATCTACCCAGGGAAGTTTGTATTTTTATAAATCCATTTGGTTTTAGAAAAACACAAAATATACTTGCGTTATAAACAGGAATAAGACCAACGGTGCACTGAAGTGCACCATTGGCCTAAATCAAAACTTTTATGTGTTGAATTACTTAACTTCAACTTCAGCACCTGCAGCTACTAATTGATCTTTCAATGAATCAGCCTCAGCTTTAGATACACCTTCTTTAATTGCCTTTGGAGCACCATCAACTAAATCTTTTGCCTCCTTCAATCCTAATCCTGTAAGATCTTTAACCAACTTAACTACGTTAAGTTTAGCTTGACCTGCACTTTTAAGAATAACATCAAAAGTTGACTTTTCTTCGGCTGCTGCTGCACCACCACCAGCTGCTGGGGCTGCAACTACAGCTGCTGCTGCTGCCGGCTCTATACCGTGTACGTCTTTAAGGATTTTTGCAAGTTCGTTAACTTCTTTTACGGTTAAGCCAACGAGTGTTTCTGCTAATGAATTTAAATCTGCCATTTTATTTGAAATTTTTAATTTGTTATTTATTGATTTTGATATTGTTTAAAGAATCGATTGCAAAGATTAACTAAACTGTATGGAAGCTACAGTTATAGAAAAATTATGCACGTGACTCAAGCGTTTTAATAATTCCTGCAATTTTGTGACCGCCACTTTGTAATCCACCAATAACATTGCGTATTGGAGATTGCAACAAGGCTAATACATCTGCTATTAATTCATTCTTCGACTTCAGACTGGCTATCACTTCAACTTGATTATCGCCAATGAAAACTGAAGAGTCAATATAAGCGCATTTTAATATCGGCTTGGTGTTGTCTTTTTTGCTTCGAATTTCCTTAATAAGTTTTGCGGGAAGGTTTGCCGTTTCGCATAGCATAAGTGCCGAAGATCCTTTTAATGAATCATACAAAGGTTCATAAGCTTCAGTATTCATGCGTTCAAGGGCTTTCTTTATGAGCGAATTTTTTGCAACACTCATTTTAATGCCTCTGTCGTAGCACATTCTTCGCAATTGACTTGTTTTTTCTGAATTCAAACCTGAGATATCGGTTATATAAAACCCATTGTAAGCAGAAAGGGTATCCACTATCTCATCTATTGCTTTATTCTTTTCTTCTCTTGTCATTTTGTGTAAGTTTTTATGGGTTTATAATTTAAGCTATTTATTTAGTGTCTATCTTAATACCATGGCTCATTGTGCTTGACAAACTTACACTCTTCATATAAGTTCCTTTGGCTGCACTAGGTTTTAGCTTTACAATAGTGTTCAATAATTCATTTGCATTTTCTTCAATTTTCTTAGCATCAAATGATACCTTACCAACTGAAGAATGAATGATTCCTTGCTTATCTACTTTAAAATCAATCTTACCGGCTTTAACTTCCTCCACTGCTTTACCAACATCGTTTGTAACTGTACCAGTCTTTGGATTTGGCATAAGGCTGCGAGGTCCCAATATCTTACCTAACTTACCTACCTTAGCCATTACTGAAGGCATGGTAATTACAATATCGATATCGGTCCAACCTTTTTCGATTTTCGAAATATAGTCATCCAATCCAACATGATCGGCACCTGCTGCTTTTGCTTCTGCCTCCTTATCGGGAGTGCAAAGAACAAGAACACGTACATTTTTTCCGGTACCATGTGGAAGAGTTACCACCCCACGAACCATTTGATTTGCCTTACGCGGGTCAACCCCCAGGCGGATGCTCAGATCAACTGAAGCATCAAATTTTGTATAGGAAATGTCCTTTACAATTTTGCTTGCATCCTTCAAACTGTATGTTTTCGAAGGATCATACTTGGCAAGCGTAGCTTTTTGTTTTTTCGTTAATTTTGCCATTTATTAATTTATTACGATGTGCAAGCGTGCCGTTATTTGCGACACTCCATCAAGTGAACAATCTTTTTTGTCTAAGAATGATGACCTTGAAAGATACGTTATGAGCTATTAAGTATTTAGAACATCTAACTTTTGAAGATGTTTTTCTATACTGCTTACTTTTCCGCTTACCTTTTTAATTCCAACATTCGAAAAAAATCAAAGAACAATTAGAAAGGCCTAGTGCCTTCTACAATTACCCCCATGCTGCGTGCAGTACCCGCCACCATACTCATGGCTGATTCCATTGTAAAACAATTCAAATCAGACATTTTTTCTTGGGCGATTTCACGCACCTTATCCCAATTTATAGTAGCAACCTTCTTACGGTTAGGTTCTGCCGAACCGCTCTTAAGTTTTGTGGCCTCTAAAATAGCTACCGCTACCGGTGGCTTTTTAATAATAAATTCAAAGGACTTATCTACATATACTGTTATTACCACTGGCAATACTTTGCCAGCCTGGTCTTGTGTGCGAGCATTAAACTGCTTGCAAAACTCCATAATGTTAACCCCTTTTGCTCCTAATGCAGGACCAATTGGAGGGGCAGGATTGGCAGCGCCACCCTTTACCTGAAGTTTTATTAATGCACCTATTTCTTTTGCCATTTTATTTTTTTTTAGTTTGAGTAGGCATTAATCCTATGTTTTTGTGCCATTCTTAGCCGGCAAAATATGGAAGCTATTTTGATACTTCCGGTCTAAGCAAAAACTGAGTAATGCGATGATTTTATTCCTTTTCAACTTGCAAGTAACTCAACTCAAGTGGAGTTTTGCGGCCAAATATTTTTACAATTACCTTTAATTTTCTCTTTTCTTCATTAACTTCTTCAATAACTCCTGAAAAACTATTGAATGGTCCATCAATTACTTTTACAGTTTCGCCAACTACGAAAGGAATGTTAGCAATTTCAGGAGATTCGGCCAATTCATCCGCCTTTCCTAAAATCCTGTTTACTTCAGACACACGCAATGGTGCTGGTGCCTCTCCCTTAGGGCCCAGAAAGTTAATTACTCCTGGAATATTCTGAATTATATGGGGGATTTCGCCAGAAATATTTGCTTCCAACAATACATAACCAGGCAAATAACTGCGTTCTTTAGAAATCTTCTTACCATTTTTAATCTGATATATTTTTTCGGTAGGTATAAGAACCTGAGCAACAAAATCCTGCAATTTCAATCGTGAAATTTCAGCATCTATATATTGCTTTACTTTCTTTTCCTTACCACTGATGGCACGTATTACGTACCACTTTTTTTCTGCTACCTCTGTCATCTTTGTTCGGCTTAATAAAACCTGATTGATTTATTCGTTTAAGTAAGGCTATAAATAAATCCAAGTATACCAGAGAATACCAGGTCTATAAGCCAAATGATTAATCCAACAATTACTGTTGCTACCAAAACGGTAATGGCCGATTCTTGTAATTCTGCCCATGTTGGCCAGGATACCTTGTGCATTAGTTCGTTGTACGACTCTTGCACATATATTTTCAATTTATCCATCTTTGCTTGTTTTACTTTCTTGTTTTTAATTGTTATTCCTATTCAATAAACTATTTTAATAATCACAGATAACTTATTGAATTACAACACCGTTGATACTTGCAGGAGCAGAGATTCGAACTCCCATCAACGGTTTTGGAGACCGCTATTCTACCCTTGAACTATGCTCCTTTCATATACAAACAATCACCGAAGGCTCAAAAACCTCCGGTGAATGCTGTTTATAATTGACTCAGTTAAGATTACTTAACAATATCAATTACCTGACCTGCACCTACAGTACGACCACCTTCGCGAATCGCGAAACGTAATCCTTTATCCATAGCTACGGGTACGATAAGGTTTACAGTAATTGTAACGTTATCACCTGGCATTACCATCTCACGACCTTCTGGCAATTCTATCTCTCCAGTTACATCTGTAGTGCGCATATAGAACTGAGGGCGGTATTTATTGTGGAAAGGAGTATGACGACCACCTTCTTCCTTTTTCAATACGTAAATCTCAGCTTTGAAAACAGTATGAGGAGTAATAGAGCCAGGCTTGGCTATAACCATTCCTCTGCGGATATCGTTCTTTTCGATACCACGTAATAACAAACCCACGTTGTCACCTGCTTCTCCACGATCAAGAATTTTACGGAACATCTCAACCCCAGTTACAGTAGAAGTTAATTTCTTCTCTTGCATACCGATGATTTCAACAGTTTCATTTGAGTTGATTACTCCACGCTCGATTCGGCCTGTTGCAACAGTTCCGCGACCAGTAATAGAGAATACGTCTTCTACTGGCATCAAGAATGGCTTATCAACATCTCGAGGAGGAAGTGGAATGAATGTATCAACTGCATTCATTAATTCCATGATTTTCTCTACCCACTTAGCATCCAGGTTTAATCCACCTAAAGCAGATCCACGGATTATAGGAGTATTGTCACCATCGAATTGATAGAAGCTTAATAATTCACGGATTTCCATCTCAACGATATCTAAAATTTCAGCATCATCAACCATGTCAACCTTATTCATGAAAACAACAATCTTTGGAACTCCTACCTGACGGGCAAGAAGAATGTGCTCACGGGTTTGTGGCATAGGTCCATCTGTAGCTGCAACCACTAATATAGCACCGTCCATCTGCGCAGCACCGGTAACCATGTTCTTCACATAATCAGCGTGTCCTGGGCAATCAACGTGTGCATAGTGACGCGCAGCAGTTTGATACTCTACGTGTGCAGTGTTGATGGTGATACCTCTTTCTTTTTCTTCAGGAGCATTATCGATAGAATCGAATGAACGCTTTTCTGAAAGTCCTTTTTCTGCCAATACGGTAGTAATTGCAGCGGTTAAGGTTGTTTTACCGTGGTCAACGTGACCAATAGTTCCAATGTTAACGTGCGGTTTGGAACGATCAAATTTTTCTTTTGCCATTTTGATATAGTGTTAAATTGTTAACTTTAAGTGTTTTTTATAAGATTTAAATACGTTTTTTCATTTCAATAATTCATTCAATTTAGAAGGCTGCTAACCTTTACTGTTTATTAATAAACCCATTTGCCGAATACCAATTCTTAATGGTTTGTGTCGCTAGGAGACTAACTTTTTAAGCAAACCCGATTCGAGCATAAATCAAAGAGCCAAAATTTGAGAAGAGCTGTTGATGAGAATTGAACTCACGACCTCTTCCTTACCAAGGAAGTGCTCTACCCCTGAGCTACAACAGCTTACTAATTTATTAAGCTCTGTATTAATAAACAAAAGAACTACAACTAGAGCGGAAGACGGGGCTCGAACCCGCCACCTATAGCTTGGAAGGCTATCGCTCTACCAAATGAGCTACTTCCGCATTGATGGTTTATAACCAAATACCAAGTGGGGAGTGGTGGATTCGAACCACCGAAGTCGTAAGACAACAGATTTACAGTCTGTCCCATTTGGCCACTCTGGTAACTCCCCTATTTAATTCAAGTTACCAACTTTATTGTTTCAAAGAACCAATCGCTTGTCAGTAAACAAAAAAAAGTTCCTGTATGTACTAACAATACAGGAAGCTCTTGAGCCGAAGAAGGGACTTGAACCCCCGACCTACTGATTACAAATCAGTTGCTCTACCAACTGAGCTACTTCGGCCTTCGATTAGATTTGATAAATTACCAAGGTAACTTGCTCAAAGCGAACCCATTGGAACGGCATTTGTACAGATGCCATTTTTTTGGGACTGCAAATGTAGAAAACAATTTTTAACCTACAAATTTAGAACTCAATTTTTTTTCCTCTTTGGGTCGCGTCAAGTTAGGCAATATTTTAGCACTATAAAAGGACGTTTATTAGTTGTTTTTATACATTTTGACACATTTTCATTTCTTTAAAATTATGTCAATATTCCCGATCCTTTGCCTCATTTAGTAAATTCGTTTTCGCTGTTAAACTATTTAATCTATTGAAAAGTTAGGTTTTAGAGTTTAAAGAACAACTCGGGAAAGGAAGCGTGAAGTCTGTAAAGCAAATTAAAACACTCTTATGTTTATCCAATTAGAATCTTATTATTGTTGTTATTTAGCGATACCAACTACTGAAGATTATCCTCTATTAATGATTAAAAAAAGGTAAGTTAGGCCTGATAAGAATACTAAAAAGTTAATTTTACGGTTTAATGACTATGCGAGACAAAAATTTATACTTTTGAAAAAAAATATCCGGAAATGCAAAACGACTCAGGTTTTTTTCGATTAAGCAGGTGTTTTTATGTTTTGGTTCTTTTTAGTTTACTTATTTTTTCATGTAAAAAATATGAAACTGTTACCGAACCAAACAATACCCCACCACCAGATTATACTGTTGATGAAGTAAAGGTAGAAAACTATGTAAATAAATCTTTCATCACATTGATTGGAAGAGAGCCCTCAACCGCTGAATTAGGCTTCTACAAACAGAACTTGTTGGTTGCGAATTTTTCGATGGCCGAACGAAAAGAATTCTTGCAGGATGTAATTAAATTACCCGACTATCTAACTCATACCTACACTGTATTTTTAGCTGAACTTTTAAACAATCAGGATACTACAGATATTTCGCTGATGATAAGCGTATTTGGAATTTTACTAAACGATACAACATATGCCCCATTTTGGTCAATTATACAGGAAGAACAGAATCGGCTCATTGATTTTCAAAAATTTAATAATGAATGGGCTGTAGGCAATAAACGTGTTGATGAATTACACCGCATGATGGTTGACAACTATTTTTATGACCAAATTAATATGGGTTCATTGAATTATGTGATATCGGTTTTTCAACACTTCCTTTTACGAAACCCCAGCAATAGCGAGGAGACGTCATGTGTTACAATGATAGATGGGCAGTCTGCCCTCTTGTTTGGTCAATTGGGAAAATCAAAAAAAGATTTTAATGATATTTTCTTCAATTCGGATGATTACTTTGAGGGTCAGGTGCGAAAATATTTTTTACGCTATTATTTTCGTGAGCCCGATAATGCTGAAATGATTAAGTACACAAAGGATTTAAAAACTTATAAAGACTTTACAAAATTCCAGTCAGACATTTTAGCTGAAAATGAATTTGCCGGAATTTAAAAACATATATAGCAATGGTTAACAAAATAAAATTACTTATACTGGACTTTATTATAGCCGGACTAGGTTCATGTAAAAAAGAAACAAATGTAGTATATGAAGTAAATGAGAGCACGGTAAACACTTTTGGAAATCCAAAAGAACGTATTAAAACAACGGTTGAATTTATTTCAATTGCTTATCAGGATTTGTTTGGCAATACTATTTCGGCTCAGAAATTGTCATCGCTAAGCGTTGCCTATACCGCTTTTGGCGACAAAAAGTTAATTGAAGATATGATAATTAAAAACTTTATCAACCAACCAAATACGACCATACCAACTCAAGCAGTGATGATGGCAGACAAACAGAAATTTATTTCCGAAACTTTTAAGAAAATTTACAACCGGAATCCTGGCGAATACGAAACCTGGTTTATGGAAAAGGAGATAACTGATAATGCATCACTTACCCCAAAAATGATTTATTATGCTATGATGACTTCGGATGAATACAGGTATTATTAACTAACGAAAAAATTAAATCAGATGCTAAATAGAATTTAGTTCTTCAGACAAGGTATTTGAATTGAAATATTAAGAAAAAAGACAAATAATGAATAGAAGGAGTTTTCTGAAAAAATCGATGGTTGCAAGCGCAGGCGCTTTTGCTGCACCTTATATATTGCCCAGTGGGCGGTTATTTGCAGCTACAGGTGCTCGAAAGGTTAACCATGTCGTGTTTTGTTTATTTGCCGGAGGGGTTCGTAATTTTGAATCGATACAAAAGGCAGAAGGCAACCTAATGCGTGCAATGCTTAATGGCAATGAGGCCATAACAGCCGATATATTGCCTGCTATGTCTCCGCTGCCAAATTCGCCATTGCCATTGCCATTACAAAACTATGGTACATTATATAAAGAGTTCAGATATGGCACCGGGCCTACGGGGCACTATAATGGACATACAACTGCAGTGACCGGAACCTATACTGCGGTTGACTTAAACATCAGAGATAATCCGGCCAACCCAACTATATTTGAATATTATCGTAAATATAATTCCACATCGCAAAGCGCATTAAATACCTGGTGGGTATCGAATAGTCTCGGTCCATATCCAGCTTTAAATTATAGCAAATATCCGGGATATGGTGCTGCATTTGGCGCCAACTTTATTGCACCCACGTTTTTAATTAGTCAGGAAGGTTACGATGCCTTAGGCAACATGCAATCCTTTACCAGCAGCGAGGAAGCTACGATAAAAAACATTCGTAACTTTATGAATCTGAACTTTAATAAGAAATTTAAAGATAATGAAGTAGGTGTTGTTAATGAAACACAGGATGTAAAAAGGCTTCAGGATTTTATTCTTGATAAGTTTAATAAAGCAGTAAGTGGTCAGTATGCTAATCCGTGGAATCTGGCTAACGGTGGCATTATGACGAATGATATGTATAACATACTTTTTGCAGAAGAAATAATTCAGGAGTTTAAGCCTGAGTTAATGGTTGTAAACATGCAGGATGTGGATATATGTCATTCAAACTTTACGCAATATTGCAACAACCTTCGCAAGAGTGACTATGCCGTAGCCCATTTGTGGAATACCATACAGAACACTCCGGGAATGGCTAATGATACCATCATGATAATTGCACCTGAGCATGGCCGCAACTTAAATCCAAACTCGATAGTTGATAATTATGGACGCAAAGCCCTAGACCATACCAGTGACCAAACTTCGCGCGAAATATTTTGTATGGTAATTGGGCCGCCTTCGGTAGTAAAACAGGGACAGGTAATAAACTCTATTCAGGGTGAAAGTATTGACATAGTACCTACTATTGCTAACATACTTGGCTTTGATACAGGCATACCGAATGGTATGCTTAGTGGACAGGTATTGCAACAATCATTTATATAAAGCGAAAAAAAAATTATCAATGAAACTAAAACGTATACTATCATTGTTATTTATAGGAGGTACATCTATAATCTTATTTGTAACATGTGGAAAAGAGGAATTGCCTCCTAACCCGTATGATGATATTAAAATAACAGTAACCCCTCCCCCTGTGGATACCAATAGCCCCTACTCCATTCAATGGCTGCATAAAAATATATTTAACCCGAAATGCAATAATCCTGGTTGCCATGATGGCAATTTTGAACCTGATTTTCGAACCATACAAAGTTCATATTCGACTATGGTGTATCAGAAGGTAAAAAAGAACAATCCACAAGGAAGTTTTATATATCGTGTAAAACCATATGATACACTAAATTCATGGCTTCATGAGCGGCTTATTACTGATGATCCTGACCTTGGTCAAATGCCACTGTATGGTAATCCGCTAAAGCAAAGCGAGATGGATAAAATAAATGGATGGATAATGAAGGGCGCTCAGGATATGTTTGGCACTCCTGCTTCGCAAGCTTCGCTGCCTAATGCTCCACCAATGGTTAACGGATACGGAGCTTTTGTAGGCAATGTGCAAGTAGATACCTTAAGGCAAAATGGCTTGCAGTATTATCCATTTCAGATACCGAGTGCTACTCAAATGATAATGGCTTTTGCACTTGCAGATGATAGCACTGCGATAAGTGCATTAACGATTAATCAGTTAAAGATTTCGACTCAAAAGGATGACTTTAGCCAGGCTATTACCTTATCTTGCACTTACCTTAACTTGCAACCTGGCGAAATTTATTATACTCCGGTTGACTGTTCCTTATTGCCAAAGAATCAGGTGTTATACTTCAGGTATTATGTAGGTGATGGTAATCCAAATAATAATGTTGAATTTCCAAACAACTTAAGCCCTGATTATTACAAAACCTATTTTGCTATGATTGTGTATTAATAGCAACATCTTTTCGGTTCAATTTTTTTGTTTCTAATTTTGTTTCTGCCTTGCGCGGTTTATTTTACGTGCTTTTAAAAGTATTGGTAAACTAATAAGGTAGTACAAGGACTTGTTAGAATTGCCGTAATACCAGCTATATAACAATAATTGCAGTTCTCGAAAAAAGGATGATTAACTCAAATTGTACAAAGAATTATCGAGCTTGATTTAGCTCAGGAGAAACGCTAGTTTCCTTACCTGATGAAGTTGCTGAAAGCATTAGGAAATGGAGCTTCTGCTATTAGTATGAGATGTTTGTTTTGATAAATTGTTTGATATGGACTAGTGATTTTAAGCACCAAACATTATTTGAATTAGGTTGCGCCAAGGATGCGAAGGGGCAGCTCTTTTTAGGTTTATGTGAAGAGATAATAATACGAAAGTGAAAAATTGTTTAATGCAGAATAAAATGCTCAACTGCAGGAAGCAGAAACATAAACCTTAAAAAGCCGAAGCCCGCAGCAGCCTGCCCGGGCGCCAAAAAAAATAATACATATATCCCTGTTTTTGATAATCAAATACGCAATGTTTAATATTCCTGATTATAAATGCACTTTGAAGCCTGTTGTGAATAATAAAATTTCTAATTTCGCCCCACTTAAATTTTAAACATAATATGGCAAAAAATAAGAACATCCTGGATACGGTGCACAGCGCAAATCCTTTTGAAGAGATGATAAAGCGATTTGATATTGCTGCAAAAACATTGAAACTTGAACACGATGTGTATGAGATAATGAAGTATCCTTCTCGCTCCATTGAGGTTAACCTACCAATAAAAATGGATAGTGGCGAGATCAAAGTATTTAACGGATATCGTGTAATACACTCCACAGCATTAGGGCCCAGTAAGGGAGGAATACGCTATAGCACTGATGTAACCGAAGATGAGGTGAAAGCGTTAGCCGCGTGGATGACCTGGAAATGTGCTATTGCAGATATACCATATGGAGGAGCAAAGGGTGGAATTAAATGCGACCCTGCGGTTATGTCGGAAGGAGAATTGGAGCGATTGACGCGTGCTTATACACGTGCCATGAGCGATATTTTTGGTGTAGATAAAGATATACCTGCTCCTGATGTAAATACAAGCGGTCGTGAGATGGCGTGGATAGTGGATGAGTTTTCTCGTTTTTCCGGTGGGTTTACTCCGGGTATTGTTACCGGCAAACCATTACATCTGGGGGGGTCGCTTGGGCGTGTAGAGGCTACCGGACGTGGTGTAACCACCAGCGCAATTTGTGCTATGGACAAAATGAAAATGAACCCTACGAAAAGCACCGCAGCAGTGCAGGGCTTTGGTAATGTAGGTAGCATTACTGCCAAGCACTTTATAGAGCGTGGACTTAAAGTAACTGGTATAAGCGACCATACAGCAGGATTTTATAATGCAAAAGGAATTGATATTGCTAAAGCCTTGGATTATAAGTCTAAAAATGGCAATGTATTGAAAGGCTTTAAGGGAGGCGACCTTATAACCAATGAGGAGCTACTTGAACTTAAAGTAGATGTGCTTGCTCCATGTGCCATGGAAAATCAGATAACAACAAAAAATGCAAAAGACATAAAAGCAAAATTGATAGTGGAAGGCGCTAATGGCCCAACTACATTTGATGCTGATGATATATTAAACAAAAAAGGTATTGTTATTATACCAGATATTTTAGCTAATGGTGGAGGTGTAACGGTGTCGTACTTCGAATGGGTACAAAATCGCACGGGCTACTATTATAGCGAAGAAGAAATAAACAGACGTGCTGATAAATGGATGATTAAAGCATTTGAAAATGTGTGGAAAGAAAGCATTAAGCATAAAATATCGATGCGCATTGCAGCTTATGTATTTGCATTAAACAAAGTTGCTGATGGCGTAAAATCGCGCGGCAGCTATTAATATAAATACTTCCCCTTAGCTTGAGCTAAGGGGAATTTCTTTTTCTAATCATTATGTGAATAACATCTATAGCTACCTAATATTCAACTGCACCCTGACTTAAAATACCCAACCATGACACTGCATAAAGAAGGAAAAGCTACTATTACATATACACTGATTGGAATTGTGTTAGTTAATGCAGCGAGCTTTGTTTTATTAAAAAATTATTTTCCGATACAGGTAGGACTTTTCATTTTTACAATGATTTTTCTCTACATCATTTTGCAATTTTTTAGATCGCCTGATCGTAAAATATTTCGCAATGAGCAATTGATTGTGTCGCCTTGTGATGGTAAAGTAGTGGTGATAGAAGAAACCTATGAGCCTGAATATTACAAAGAAAAGCGATTGCAGGTAAGCATTTTTATGTCGCCATTTAATGTGCATATAAATTGGTACCCGATAAGTGGTGCAATTAAATATCTGAAGTATCACACCGGAAAATACCTGGTTGCTTGGGACCCCAAAGCAAGTACCGAAAACGAACGTAGTACCATAGTCATAGAAAAGGAAAATAAATTTTCGATTTTGGTGAGGCAAATTGCAGGTGCATTGGCTAAGCGAATTGTGTATTACGGCAACGAAGGCCTTGTTGTAAAACAGGGCACCGAACTTGGCTTTATAAAATTTGGATCGCGGGTTGATATATATCTACCACTTGGTACTAAACTACACGTAAAAATTGGTGATAAAGCTGTTGGGAATGAAACGGTGATTGCAGAGATGTGATTGCAGAGATGTGATTGTAGTAATTTAGATTGGTCTTGATTTTTTTTGCAAGCAACAAAACCCCCAACCGCCTGCAAGGTCAATGTCATTAAGTTTAGGTTGAAAAATAATAATGTCACCCGTTTCGGGTTTGAACATAACTTTGGGTGCATTCTATAATAATACCATCACTTCGTGATTGGAATGCTGTTTAAAACCCGAAGGGTTGAAATTATTATAGCAAATAAAAGTTGAGTTGAACCTAAACCCTTACCTTCTGTAAGGCAGGCTCGTAGAGGTGACATTATTTTCTTAACTTAATAATGACAATACCCCCAACTGCTGCTAGGGACTCTAAATACATGATTTTTAGCTAAAGCTTATCGACTCGTCTTAAAAAAACTGGCAACAGAAAATAAATTGCATTCTACCTTGTTCGTTTTCTTTGTTAACGGTAAGGCTATACGTTATTGCAATGTGCAAGAATTTACCAAAGCAGTGCAAGCAAAAGTTGAGTTGAGGATAGAAGAGTGATTTTGAATGGTAGTTTGGTAGCTAAGAATAATTTCAAATATAATAACTGACGTTTACAAACGATTTACATTACACTATATTCTTTTTCCACCAATACTGAAACACAATCAACCCCCATATACGTGCTGCGGCCTCGCCAGGGTCAGTGCTGTGGAGCTGGGCAATGAGCTTTTCAATTTCGTGATAATTAAATATGCCCTGCATTTCAACTGTTTTTTTGCTTAACAAATCTTCTCGTATCAATTGATTCAAATCATTGCGCAACCATTTTAATAACGGTACTTCAAAACCATGTTTACCACGCTTAAATATTTCCTCAGGCAAATCATTTCGAAAAGTGTCTTTCAATATTTTTTTTCGGCTATGTGCATCTATTTTAAAACCAGGTGGGCACTTGAATGCAAAATCAACAATGGTATAATCTAAAAACGGGTTTCTTACCTCAAGGCTATTAGCCATGCTCATGGTATCAACCTTTACAAGCATATCACCTTGCAATACAATATTTACGTCCGCTAGCAAAACAGAATTGAAATCTATATAATCGTTTAACGCACTCATCAGCAATTGCTGATGAGCAATAAAATCGGCAGTTTTATTTTCCTTTAGAATTGATGATGCCTGTTGTAGCACGGCATAAGAAATCCAGCGATAATATCGCTCGGATGTACTTAGCGCTGCACCTTCGGCATAACGATGCAACTGCCTGAAGGTATTAGTTATTTTATTGTTGCGCGACTTGGGCAAAACATTTAGTACAGGCTTGGCCACGCCCATCACCAAATTTGTAATGTTACTTAGCTGTATTTTCAATTCGGCCGCATGCTTGTTATATCCGGCAAAAATTTCATCTGCTCCATCGCCACTAAGAGCCACGGTGACGTGCTTGCGTGTTTCCTTGCTCAATATATATACAGCTATGGCAGAAGAATCAGCAAAAGGCTCATCAATACTATCTAGCACATCAAACAG
This sequence comes from Bacteroidota bacterium, assembly GCA_016714535.1. Lineage (NCBI taxonomy): Bacteria > Pseudomonadati > Bacteroidota > Bacteroidota bacterium. Next base: position 64,802 of record JADKDR010000005.1, on the reverse strand, counting down.
GTTGTTGAATAAATCATCATTGCGCAAACTAAAGACGGTATGGTTGGTATTTAGTTTTTTAGCAACAAGATTGGCATAAACTGTTTCATCAAAATATTTTTCATCGGCATATCCAATTGAAAACGTGTTAAGCTTGCTTACACTCTTGCTTGCCAATGCACAAATAATAGAAGAATCGATACCTCCACTCAGGAATGCACCTAAAGGCACATCGGCCACCAACCTTCGTTGCACAGCATCATGCATGAGATTATTTAATTTCTTTTTTGCACTTTCATAATCCTGGTAATACTGTGCAACAGTATGTTGAATTTGATAGAATCTTTTTTCCTTGCAAATAATATCAACCACATCCTTGTTGCACTGATATATGCTGTAGCAAGCTGCCGGCATCTTGTGTACATTCTTAATAATGGTAAGAGGTGCGTTTATGTAGTTAAGCTGCAAATACTCAAGCAATGCGGTATAGTTTAATGTCTTGTTTATTCCAAAAGTCAAAATGGATTTTAACTCAGAGGCAAAAAGTAAGACATCCTCATCCTCATAAATGTACATTGGCTTCACTCCAAATCGGTCGCGAGCCAGCACAAGCTTTTTGGTAAGCGTATCGTATAGTGCAAGTGCAAAAAAACCATTCACATGGTGCAAAAAATCTATTCCATGCTTTATGTATAATTGCAGCAGTACTTCGGTATCGCTTTCGTTATTAAATGTAACACCTTCTTGCAACAGTTGATTCCGATAATGCTTGTAGTTGAAAAACTCTCCATTGAAAACAACTACGTATCGCTTGGTTGCATCATACATTGGCTGGTTGCCACTTGTACTTGTATCAATGATTGACAATCTGCGGTGCCCCAGAGCTATTTGCTCATCGCTAAAGATACCTTGCCCATCAGGGCCGCGGTGTGCCAGACATTCGGTTGCTATATTTATCTTCGATAAATACGATTTTCCCTTTTCCGTTTTGGCTATAACACCTGCTATACCACACATAATTACTCGGGCGTAATTGTTTTTTCAAATTGCTGTATAATCACACGCCAATCAAAGTTTTCTCTTACAAATTTAATAGCATTGTTGGCTATGTTGTTGCGCTCAGCTTCGCTATTCAACAGTTTTGTAATGTGCGCGGCATATTCTTCGGGTTGTGACCCAACATATGCTTGTACCCCATGTGTTGCATGTATTGCGTTGTTGGCCAAATTGCTGATTACACATGGTGTTTGCATGGCCATCGCTTGCAATATTTTATTTTGCAATCCAATACTAATTTGCATAGGAGCAAACAACAACTTGCTCTCATAAAAATAAGGGCGAATATCATCTACCCATCCTGTAACGGTAACCCTATTAGTTCCATCGCCACTGGCAAGCGCCTTTACTCTTGCATCAGGATTATCGCCTGCAATTACAAATTTCAAATCAGGAAAGTCCTTATACAACAACGGCAAAACTTTGTCGTGTATAAAAAGTACCGTTTCAATATTGGGTGGATAGTTCATATTGCCGGCAAATAACAAGTCGTATTTTTTAGCCGGTACTTGTGCCGGGTTAAAATAATCCAGGTCAACACCGTTGGGCACAATGTGTATATGACCACCATCAGTTTTGGTTATATGCTGCCTATCTTGTTCGCTGATAATGATATGATTTTCAAAATGCTCATAGATTGATTCTTCATACCATTCGAGGCGCTTTTGCTCCATCCTGGCAAACATGCTCATTGGAAATGAACTGCGCTCGCCCAACCGCGACATGCCCATGCCAAATGCATCCATGTAATCAAGCGTTTTGGGAATTTTGTCTATGTGCTTTACATACTCGCTCATCCGTATCAGATGGCAAACTATATGATCAGGTTGAAATTCTGATATCAATGCATCAATTTTTGATTGTGCAGAATAACGCTTAAAGTACACCACCGAAAACGGCAGATATCCAATAATATTTTTTATCAGATTAAAATAGCTGTTAATCTTGGATATTACTTCAGTATGTATTTGACTACAGTACGGTTGCAGTTGTGCCAACTGATTTTGCGTTACCTCCGTTTCGTTTAGTGCAAACAGGATTATTTCATGATTCTTGCTCAGATGCTTAATAAATTCATAAGCACGCAGCTTATCACCTTTTTCAAGTGGGTAAGGAAATCGCGATGTGAGATATAGAATTTTCAAAACTACCTATCTATTGATTCTTAGTTTTACAAACTTGGAATAGTTACTACAATGCCTTGCTGTCCGAGGCTTATCAAACGTTTTTCAGGGCCAAAGCTGAGCAAAATTTTATCGCTAAAATACTCGTGCTTTTCATTCATTTCCAGTTGCACTTCGTTAATTTCGTATTCAAGTACATTCTGCCATACATCTGAATTGGATACATCGCTCTCTTTGATATATACATCGCCTTCAAATTTATCATACAACTCCTTATTGACAGCAATTATATTAAAATCAATTACTTCAAGTGCATCCATCAGTTCACTTACACTTATGCAAATGGTTTCTTTATCAATAAAAGTAAATTCTATTTTATCAAGAAACTCAACAGCCTCATCATTTTTGGCCTTATTTACCCAATTAAAATAAGTTACTTTTTGAATCTGCTGATTTTCGAGCAATAATAATTGATTTAATTCACTCGCACTAAAAAATTTAACTTCGGTAAAGTTACTTTCTTGCATACTTAAATTGTTGGGAGGCCAAAGATAATACTAAAATGGGTTTGGAAGAATGAAAGATTTGGGAGGTTGAATGCTCCAAATTTTAAGCCATTGAACTTAAAGTGTAGATTTTAAAGTTGCTAGCATTGATTATGGCCCTTGTCTATGGTTGAGTCCAAAAACCATTTGAAAATTTATTTGATAGCCTGTAAAAAAATTCTACAAATAATTTTCCCATTTCAACTAATTTATATATTTACACTCTAATCAATAAAAATATATCGTTATGAAATCACAGCACACAGCACACAGCACACAGCACACAGCACACAGTACAATGTAGTATATTCTTATATTAATCGTATTAGGCAATTTGCATTTTTATTTACAATGATATCCGTTCTTCTTTTAGTAAATAGCAGCGTACATTCTCAATGCTCAGTCATTAACAACCCGCCTCAAACAATTAATGTAAACACTATTATTAATGCACCACAAATTTATAATGAAGATATTATTGTTGATGGAAATTCCTTGTTGGAAATTTATGGGCCGGGTACTATTTCTTTTGCTCCGGGCAAAGGCATAATTGTAAAATCTGGCAGTACTTTATATGCTGAAGGTGTAACACTCGCAAACAGCCAAACTTGCATGTGGAGTGGCATCACATTACAAGGAAATCCTTCCAATCAATTTGGAAGTGGTGGTACTTGTGAATTATCGGATGTTATAATACTAAATGCAAACATAGGGGTTGATGTAGGCAAAGGAGGAAGTCTTGCCTCGCTATATTCTACATTTGATGCTAATTACATTGGAATACGACTTGGCGATGGTCTTGGCTATAATGCCATTAGCTTTGCTATGGGTGGAACACATTTTACTTGCACCAACAATTTAATTATTCCTTATCAAAATCAAATGCCGAATTCAAATCCCGGAACTCGTTCATTTGCAGGAATTCTTAGTACAGAAATTGGCACATTGTTTACCTCATCATTTTTATCAGGATATAATAATACTTTCAATAATCTGAATTGCGGTATAATAAGCAATTCTGAAAATTTAATTGTTGCAGATTGTAGTTTTGAAAATATCAAAAATTATGATAATTATTTTAATCTGCTTTCTAATGGGTGTGGTATTCTTATTAATGGAAATTTGGATGATGTAGTCACTATAACTGGTTTAGGAATTTCCAGTATTATGTTTCCAAAGCCCCTTACATTTAATAATTGTTTTACCGGTGTAAGATTTGAGCGTGCCAATGTAAAAATTACCCAATGTCAAATGGATTATATGACTAATGGTGTGATAGGGCTTCTACCTGTTTCATCGTGTAGCATATATGGCAATCATATGAATTGTGAAAATGATGGAATAGTTGTTACTCAAGCTGATTTATGCACCAATACTCAAATCTCTCAAAATAAAATTAAACTTGATATACAAGCTGGTTCTATTTGGGGATTTGGAACTGGTATTGATTATTCAGCACTTGCTAATACAAGTACAACCACTGATATAAGCAATAATAATATTAATGTTTACAAAGGTGTCGAAGGTATCGTAGTTACTAATATTGGTATTGCCTCACCATTGCCACACCTAAATAGCACTATGAGTATTAATTATAAAACCAGCAATGCTTCAAACCAAGTTATGAGTTTTCAAACTCAAAATAATAAAATTGATTTACCTCTCATATTATCAAATGAAATGCGAAACGTAACAATTTACGAATACACCGGAAGAGTGGTATTGCGAGATGTGGAAATTGACATTCAAAAACTTGAAGCACAATTAACATCGGGCATCTATTTATTAGATGTAGTAGATATAAAAAACAAACACTATTTGTCAAGAATTGTAATCAAATAATATTATGAAGCGTTTAGTTATAATGGCTTTGTTATTATTTATAATAACAACAGCGGTAGGACAATCCATGAAGAATAATTTATTTTATGGATTTTGGCCAGGCAATATCCCATATGTTGGAACTTCATTATTAAATTTTAGTAGTGGTGCGCCAACAAATCTTCCAATAACAACTCCTATGGGATTTACTATGGCTAACGGCTTTATGAATGATTCTACTGGAAACATTCTATTTTATTCAAATGGGGTTTTTCTATTTAACAGTCAGAATACAAATATTGCAGGCTGTGATAGTATTTGTTTAGAAGATAATTATTATTTAGATACTTTATCAATTAAAGATGGTCTTCCTATTTCACAATTATTTTTTGTGATTCCAAAACCCGGTAATAATTCACATTTTTATTATATGTTTCAATTAAGTTATAACATTTCAATAAATAGTCAAGGCCCTTGGCTTAATTTTCATTTGATTGATATGGATGGCGACAATGGACATGGAGAAAATGTATCGTGCAACCATCAAGTAATTTATGATACACTTACTGATGGTTTTCTTACTGGCGTTAAACACGCTAATGGGCGCGATTGGTGGATTATATGTAATAAAGCATATACCAATTTATATTATAAAGTATTAGTTACCCCTGATACTATGATAGTGAGTAGCCAAAAAATTGGCCCAGTAATGGACTCTATTGAATACACAGGTCAAAGTAACTTTAGTAACGATGGCAAATGGTATGCCCGTGCTGATGCAAATGGTGGAATAGTCATCATGCAATTTGATAGATGCACCGGGCAATTTTTTAATGTATTGCATGATACAATTTCAAAAATGGGCTGCGGAGGTGTTGGATTTTCACCTAACAACAAACGTTTGTATGTATCAACCTGGTTAGACTTGTATCAATACAATTTAGAAGATACAATAAATATGTTGGCAAATAAAATTAAAGTAGCTCATACTGATAGTATGATCTTGCCGGTGGCTCACAACATATGAATACATTTTACCAACAGTTTCTTGCGGCAGATAATAAAATCTATGTGGTTACACAGGCAAATTACTTGGCCATGAATGTAATTAATAATCCAGATAGCCTTGGACTTGCTTGTGATGTGATACAACATGGTTTAATGCTATCAAAATTAAATCAACGCACTTGCCCCAACTGGCCAAACTACGAGCTTGGCCCGGAGATAGGCAGTATATGCGATAGCCTTGGCTTGGCGCAATATGAGGTTATAACTTCGGTAGGTTTGCAATTGTTTCCAAATCCGGCAAGCGGATTTTACAATATACGCTACTCCATACCGGGCAATGCAACAGCACTTGCTACTGTGTATGATGTAACAGGCAAAAAAGTTGAACAGCATAATTTATATGGACATTTTTCTAACCTACAAGTGTCCACTGCAATGTACACACCGGGCTTGTATGTAGTTAATGTAAGTTGTAATAATGTAAGTGAAAGCAAACGTATATTGGTAGAGTGACAAGGAAATTTATAATTAATTTAATTGAAGATTATTAAGAAATCTTAACATCGAATGAAAAATCTGAATCTAATTTATTCTTCTTTCACGATATCAAAAAAAATAGTTACCAAGGTTCTATTGCTTTTGGCCTTTTGTAATTTATTCTTTTTAGTCGAAATTCAAGGTCAAATGAATTCGTACTTTATATACGGGTACAATAAAATTCCTCTATGGGGCAAGGGCGTTGTCAATTACTCTTCGGGGCCGCCTATTAATATAGTGTTAATAAGTTACCTTCCGAATCTGTTTATTTTCAAGGGCGAGAAGCTGCTTTAGCTCGATATTGGAAAAAAATTTACTTCAGTATAATTTGATGCTTCCATATGCATGAATCGGGCTTCAAATATACAATATATTGCCCCTTGCAAAAAAAATCTATTCCCGGTTACTTACTGTATTTTGCTAACTTGAAATTGGTATGAAATCTGAGCCATCGATGCAAGAACTTTTGGAAGGTTGTCAATGCGGTTCCCTTTGGTCATCACGGTAATAAGGTAAGGATGTTGATTGCAGTATATAATAGCAGTTTCGTGCAGTTGGCTCAATGGTTGAGCAGGAAACTCACCAAACTTATGAATGATTAACACATCCGAAGGAATACCCTTCTTAAATCCATCAATAAATTTCGACTTACTTAATAATTCTGCAGCAAACTCTGAATTTTTATGGTTTATATAACCTGCATTGTATATACTTCTTAAAAAATAAGAATAGCTCTTTGCGGTAATTGGATAGCTAGCATCATTTGCATTTGGGATGGGCAAATTAAAATCTTTGAAAGTTTGCAAATAATCTTCAACGCCAACTTGTTGATTTAGTAAAGCTGTTGCCTCATTATCTGAGTAAACTATCATATACTCAAGCAACTCTCTTATGGTATATGTATTTCCTAGTATTAAAGTTTGGTCAGTATATACAACCGCTCTCGAATTATGCAATTTTTTATTATAAGTCAACTTCTCATTAAGGCGCGAAGGGTTGGTTTCTGATTGCCGCAAATAGGTAATCAAAATAGATATCTTCATTAAGGAGGCTGGCTCATAAGGTTCATTTTCATTAATGGTAAACCACTGAGTAGATTTTAAATCTCTAAAATAGACAGAAGCCGTTAGCAATAATCCTTCATTTTTGAATTTTTGAATTTGATCAACCATTTGAGTTTTTAGCACTGCATAATCATCCGACTCACACTCAGATTCGATAAACATAGTGGGTTCAATGTATTTATAGCCGCTCAAGCGCTTGATATCATAATCGCAAAAGGTCTTGCTTGTTTGCACTGCAGCTTTGGTTTCGATGCTATTGTGCTCATTTCCCATGAGACGATGAACTAAGAAAAACACTAATAGCATAAGCAACACCAATATGGGTAAAACGGTATATATAGGTATCCTGAATCGCAATACTCTTTTCATAACCAATTTTTAATAGTTAGGTTATTAGTTTAAATAATAGCGATACCAATAACTGGTATTACAAGAAAGATTTTTGATTTAAGTAGATAACGATGGACTTGCTGTGGTGATTTGTTTTTTGCGGTTACGTTTTTCATGTTTTCAATTATATTTAATATTAAATGCCAGATGAGCTAGGTCTATAGATTTTTATTCTACCAAATTAAGTTTAATGCCTAACAGATGAGAACGATACTTAAAGAGTAACAGTTGTCTGTTCGTTTTGTTTTCGATGCCCTATTTAATTGGGGGCTGCAATGAGCGCATTAATCTAAGCATCTACAAGAATAAACATCTAAGCAAGATTATACGGCAACTGAACTCGCATAATAAACTATCAAACTTAACACATGAAAAAAATGTACGGTTGATAGAAATAAAAAAAAATTGAAAAAATACTAAGCAGTTAAAAAGGTTAACAAGCAACTAGTGCAAAACCAAATTTCTAAAATTCGGCACTACCCGGAGTTCGTGGAAATGGAATTACATCGCGTATATTATTCATGCCAGTAACAAAAAGCACAAGTCTCTCAAAGCCAAGTCCAAAGCCAGCATGGGGGCAGGTACCAAACCTGCGTGTATCAAGGTACCACCACATCTCCTTTTCGGGTATATGCATTTCGCGCATTCGCGTTAATAGTTTATCATAGTCATCTTCACGTTGCGAGCCTCCTATAATTTCTCCAATCCATGGAAAGAGAATGTCCATAGCGCGCACGGTTTTTCCATCATCATTTTGTTTCATATAAAAAGCCTTGATCACCTTAGGATAATCGGTAATAATAACAGGCGAATTATAATGTTCAACTAAAAAGTTTTCGTGCTCCTTTTGCAAATCTGCCCCCATGAAACCTTAAACTCGAATTTATCATTAAAGCCTTCGAGCACACTAACGGCTTCTGTATACGATACACGCATAAATGGGGTTGCAGCAACTGACTGCAGCCTGCCAAGCAATTCCTTATCATATAAGTTGGTCAGAAAATCAATATCAGCACGACAATGCTCTAAGGCATAATTGATGCAATACTTGAGCATATCTTCGGCCAGATTCATATTATCATGAATATCGTAAAAGGCCATTTCAGGTTCAATCATCCAAAACTCGGCAAGGTGGCGAGGCGTGTTAGAATTTTCGGCTCTAAAGGTTGGGCCGAAGGTGTATATCAACCCCAATCCCATAGCACCAAGTTCACCTTCTAATTGCCCGCTTACCGTAAGATTAGTTTCGTGGCCAAAAAAATCTTCGGCATAATTTATTTCACCTTTATCATTTTTAGGAGGATTGGTGTGCGACAGGTTTGAAACACGAAACATTTCGCCTGCTCCCTCGGCATCGCTACCCGTAATTATTGGGCGAGTGCCAGTAGTTGAAACCGCGATCATTAAAAAATTTATGTATAGCAAAAGCTAACGCATGACGAATACGAAATACACAACCAAATGTATTGGTTCGAGGTCTCAAATGAGCAATTTCGCGCAAGAATTCAAGCGAGTGCCCTTTCTTTTGTAAAGGGTATGTTTCTGCATCGGCAGTACCATATACTATCACCGTGTCGCCTTGTATTTCCATTGACTGTCCGGCACCTTGCGATGCCACCATCTTGCCGCTCACTCCTATTGCGCTGCCAGTGGTAACCAGTTTAAGCACATCTTCGCTTATCTTATTGGGGTCAATCACAATCTGAATATTAGCCATGCAACTGCCATCGTTTAAAGCAATAAATTGCACATTCTTATTGCCACGCCTGGTACGTACCCACCCCTGCACGAAAACTGTGGTATCTGCCACACCTGCATCTAACAATTGCTTTATCCTTTGTTTTGCCATAACTATAATTTTGAGGGTGCAAAAATGGAATTTTTTTCGGTTCTTCTAAACCTAAGCTTTCTTTATTCATTTGGAATGGCACCTTTTAGCAAGGTGCATGATTAGCAAGGCTAATCAGGGCTTTTTAATTACCTTCGCGCTTTAATTTAAATATACTATGTCAAACGTTGTTGCCATAATTGGCCGACCAAATGTTGGAAAATCAACCCTGTTTAACCGCCTTACCGAATCAAGGGCTGCCATTGTGGATCCAACTTCGGGTGTTACCCGCGACCGCCACTATGGAAGAGCCGAGTGGAATGGAAAAGATTTTTCGCTAATAGATACCGGAGGTTATGTGTATGGAAGTGATGATGTTTTTGAAGAAGCCATCAACAGGCAGGTGAAAGCGGCCATCGAAGAATGTGATATTCTCATGTTTGTACTCGATGTTGAAACGGGCATCACCGATTTGGATGATGCGGTAGCGAAACTTATTCGCAAATCGGGAAAGCCTTATGTAGTGGTGATTAACAAATCCGACAATAATAAGCGAGCCAATGATATTTCAGATTTTTATTCGCTGGGACTTGGCGATGTATTTCCTGTAAGTGCAATAAATGGAGCAGGAACCGGAGAAATGCTTGACGAGCTAGTGAAGCATGTTAAGATTGTTAAGAAAATCGAAGACGATATTCCCAAAATTACCATTGTAGGACAGCCAAATGTTGGCAAGTCGTCACTTATGAATGCATTGATTGGCGAAGAACGTGCTATTGTAACTCCGGTGGCCGGCACAACACGAGATTCCATTTATACGCGATACAAGAGTTTTGGATTTGATTTTTATCTCGTAGACACAGCAGGTATACGCAAAAAAAAGCGCGTGCGCGAGGATCTGGAATTTTACTCTGTGCTGCGCACCATTAAAGCAGTAGAAGAAAGTGATGTTTGTATTTTCATGATAGATGCAGTTGAGGGCATTACTTCGCAAGACTTAAATATTTTTCACCTGATTAATTCAAACCGCAAGGGAGTAGTTATCCTCATCAACAAATGGGACTTGTATGAAAAAGACACCATGTCAACCAAAAACTACACCGATTATCTGAAGAAGCGATTAGAACCATTCACAGATGTGCCTATTCTATTTACATCGGTAACATCAAAGCAACGCATACACAAGGCACTCGAAACAGCTATCGATGTTTTCAATAACCGCAAGCAACGCATTCCAACCTCTCAGCTTAATAAAATCATGTTGCCTTTTATAGAGATTAACCAACCACCGGCTATGAAAGGAAAACTAATTAGTATCAAATACATTACTCAATTGCCGGGCCGCACTCCCATGTTTGGATTTTTTACCAATCACCCGCAATACATCAAAGAAAATTATAAACGATACCTTGAAAATAAACTCCGCGAACATTTTAAACTCAGTGGTGTTCCCATCGAAGTATTCTTTCGCAGCAGCAAAGCAACTAAAGGCGAAAAAGAGTATTAGAATAGCTTGTTTCAAAAAAACCTGCTACAATTCATTATTTGCGTTTTCATTAATTTCATCAATAAAATAAAAAATGTCAATTTGTAAACATAACGCTACGCTTGTAATTATCATGCTGCTAATAGCAGCATGCACTACCGGTATTCAAACTACAGATGCGGCTGCAGGCGCAGTCGAAGATCCACACTCGTATGCCAAACCAGAAATGGCTTTGATAAATAAACTGAACCTGAATTTGAATGTGGATTTTGAAAAAAAAGAATTGGCGGGTTATGCAGAATATGAGATAACAGCCAAATCTACAGCTACTGAAATTATTTTCGATACCCATTATTTGCAAATAGATTCATCGCTTGCAAATGGCAAGCGTGTAACCTTCGCTTTAGGCGAAGAAGATAAAATACTAGGCACACCGCTCCGTATTCCCATTACAGGCGAAACTAGACTAGTGCGCATATATTATAAGACAACCGATAACGCGCAGGCCTTGCAATGGCTGCAACCCGAACAAACGCACGACAAAAAATACCCCTTTCTGTTTACACAATCACAGGCCATTTTAGCACGTACATGGATACCGATACAAGATAGTCCGGGAATTAAAATTACCTACACGGCAACAATATCATGCCCAAAAAATTTGCTTGCATTGATGAGTGCGAGCAATCCTACCCAAAAAAATGAAGGCGGTGTTTATCACTTTACTATGGAACAACCGGTGTCACCCTATTTAATGGCACTAGCGGTGGGCGATGTTGTATATCATCCTTATAATACTGAATGTGGGGTATATGCCGAGCCGGGCATGATTGAACGCGTATCGTACGAATTTGAATCGATGCCTCAAATGATTACGGAAGCCAGCAATCTATATGGAAAATATGCATGGGGAAAATATGATGTTATCGTGTTGCCACCGAGTTTCCCTTTTGGAGGGATGGAAAACCCGCGTCTCACCTTTGCAACACCTACGGTTGTTGCCGGTGATCGCTCGCTTACTGCCCTAGTAGCGCACGAGTTGGCACATTCATGGTCGGGCAATTTAGTTACCAATCAAACGTGGAACGACTTCTGGCTTAATGAAGGCTTTACTACTTATTTCGAAAACCGAATAATGGAGAAGGTATACGGTAAGCGCTATAGCGATATGTTGCTGGTACTTGGCTATCGCGACTTAAAAAACACAATCGAAGAACTTAAAGAAACACCCAACGATCAACATCTGTTGTTAAACCTGGCAGGGCGCGACCCTGACGAAGGGATGAGTGATATTGCTTATGAAAAAGGAAGATTATTCCTGATTATGCTTGAGAAAAAATCAGGACGTGAAAAATTTGATGCTTTCCTAAAAAAGTATTTTACCGAAAATAAATTTAAAAGCATGAACACCGCGGGTTTTTTGCAAAGGTTAAAAACTGATTTGTTAAATAATGACGAATCCTTGTATAAGAACTATAAGATAGCCGAATGGATTAATCAACCGGGAATTCCTGACAATGCGATACTAACGGTGAGTGACGAACTTGGCCGTGTTGGTCAGGAATTTGAAAAATTTAATGCAACCGGAAATGCAGCCGGTATTGATACCACAGGATTTACAACACATCACTGGTTGCAATTGCTTAATCAACTTGACCAAACTACGGGCATCGAAAAAATGAAGGCTCTAGATGCGCAATTTAAATTTACGAACAGTACGAATGCCGAAATTCAATTTGCCTGGTACATGGCCGCCCTAAAAAATAATTATAGCAAAGCTGATGAGGCCATTGAACGCTACCTGTTGCAAGTAGGCCGTAGAAAATTTGTGCGTCCATTGTTTGCACAAATGTGCAAAACCCCGGAAGGCAAAGCCAGGGCAGTATCCATTTTTGCTAAAGCAAAAACTGGTTACCATAGCGTTACAGCCATATCGGTTGAGGAAATATTAAACAAATAATTTCGCATAGCAACGGTAGCTTATTTGCTATAAAAATTTCGTAAGCCAAGTTGGCAAATAAACTTAAATTCAAATTGGAGATATTAGATTTGCCACTATGCGTATAGTCAAATTAGTGCTGATATTTTCATTCATCCTTAGTTTAATTGCTAAAGATGGAGCCGCACAAACTGTTGTTCCTTCCGGATTTAATGATGTATTGTTTTGTAGTGGCTTAACCAATGTTACCGGATTTACCTTTGATAGTAACGGTCGTTGTTATGCCTGGGAAAAAGTAGGAAAAATTTGGATTATTGATAGCAATGGAGTGAAACAAAATTCACCACTTCTTGATATTTCGCAAGAAGTTGGCAACTGGAATGAACATGGATTAATTGGCTTTGTATTAGATCCACAATTTTACCAAAACGGATTTTTCTATTTATACTATACAGTGGACCGACACCATCTGCTGTACTTTGGAACCGGCACCTATAATACAAACACAAATTGGCACAATGCAGCTACTATCATTCGGGTTACGCGCTATAAGGCTGATGTGTCAACCAATTACACCACCACCCTACCGGGAAGCCGTTTCGTTTTAATTGGAGAAAACAAAACAAAAGGCATTCCTGTTTCAACCGGTTTTCATACCGGAGGTTCGCTTATGTTTGGTAACGATGGTTCGTTATTGATTGCTGTTGGCGACAATTCATTGGCTTCTGGAGGTAATGCTGATACCGGTTCTTATAGTGGAACCTATTGGAGTCAAGCATTGGCAGATACGATATTGAATTCATTTGAAAATATAGGAGCCTTTCGTTCGCAGTTAGTACAATCGCTAAGCGGAAAAATATTACGCATAGACCCAAGTACGGGCGATGGCTTAAGTACAAACCCATATTACAATGCTGCACAGCCCCGCGCAGCGGAATCGCGCATTTGGGCAATGGGTTTGCGAAACCCTTTTCGCTGCTTTGTTATTCCAGGAACCGGAAGTACAGATATTACTGCCGGTGAGCCGGGCGATATTGTAATAAATGATGTTGGCTACAACAAACGCGAAGAAGTAAATATTTGCAGCGAGGATGGAGCAAATTTTGGATGGCCCTTATACGAGGGTTATGACACATACCCGAGTTATTACAATGCTACTACCCGCAACCTTACCGAACCCAATCCGCTGTCGGGTGGTAATTGCCCATCGCATTTTATGTTCAAGAGTCTACTAATTGAAGATACTAAGAATCCGATTCCACAGTGGCAAAATCCATGTGATACCAATGTGCAGATTCCAGCTGCCGCTAAACGTCAAATGCATCATCGTCCGGTGTTCGATTACAGGCATGCCATTGCAGGGGTTCGTATTGGTTCATTCGATGGTAACAATGCAATTACCTTAAATGTAGGCGACACCAACTGTACTGTTACCGGAACACCCTTTGCCGGTGAATGCATAGCAGGCAGTATATTTTATAACCGTTACGATTTCCCTATTCAATATCAGGGTAAGCTATTTGCTCTGGATTACGATAACAAATGGATAAAATGTTTTGAGATCAACAATCAATATGAATTGGTATCGTTTTCAAATTTTGCTACCAGCACCTATCCACTTTTAAGCATAGCGACAAATCCCGCCAAAGGCGGTATTTATTATATCAATTATGGAGGGCAAATACGCAGAATATTCTACACCCTTAATGTTAACAATCCGCCACAAGCGCAGGCTACGGTAAACACTAGCTATGGCAACGCTCCACTTACGCTTAACTTTGATGCCAACAATACCATCGACCCCGATGATAACCCAATTACTTATCAATGGCTATGGGGCGATGGCAACTCCTCATCCGGAATAACAGCAACGTATACATTCACAGATACAAGTAACATTCCATCGCGTATTGATGTGAGGCTGGTTGCTACCGATCTTAGCGGATTATCTGATACCGTAGTTGTACCTATCTATTTAAACTGTTTGCCCTCGGCAATAACTATTACCAGCATTGCAGATAGCGATTACTACAGTACCAATGTTCAAACCCTATTGCCGCTGCAAGCCACAGTGACCGATAACTATTTCTCTTACCACCAGTTAAAATATGAATGGGTTACGGCTTTATATCACAACAATCACAGCCATCCCGAAGAAGCAGATACCAATAAAATAACCCAGTCGCTAATTGGTCCCGCAGGATGTGGCGAAAATTATTTTTATAAATTAATGCTGACAGTGACTAACCCACTAGGATTAAAAAGCAGTACCTCATTAAATCTATTGCCTGAATGCTTTACTCCTTCAGCTTCGTTCAACGTATCAGCCGATTCTATTTGTAACGGTGATACTGTACTTTTTACGAATACAAGTAAAGGCACGGGGCTTACGTTTCAATGGATATTTGAAGACGGCACTCCTGCAACCTCAACTAACAAAAACCCTGTGGTACGTTTTAATAGCTATGGATTTAAAAAAGTGCAACTTAAAATTTCAAATTACCTAGGTGTAGATAGCATAACAATAAGTAATGCTGTTTTTGTAAACGCTCCCTTACCTGCCATTGTGCAAGGCAATCAGGCCAGCATTTGCAAAAACAATGGCACCATTACACTCAATGCCACCATTAGCAATGCGTTGGGTTACCAATGGCTCATTAACAATCAAGTGCTAATGGGTTATACCCAACCAAACGCAACTATTAATATTGCAGGAAACTATTCAGTGGTAATAACCGACACCCTTGGTTGTAGTGATACAAGTAGCGCCATCACCATTAATTATTACAACAACATAGATACGGGAATCATATCCACACCTTCCGATGGCTTGTTTTGCAATGGAACTTCCTGCATGCTAACCAGCAAAAGCGATAGCAATTTTACTTTCCAATGGTATAAAAAAGACAGCCCGCTTACGGGAGTAACAGGATATAAAAGTGTGTTTACTACTGGAGGCGTTTATAAAGTTTTAATAACCGACTTTAATGGGTGCACTGAATACAGTCGCAACCGCGTAATAAGTGCCGAACCAAGAATTGATTTATATTTTAACGGCATTACCAAACTTTGCGAAGGCGACAGCATGTTACTTTCAGCACATTATAGTGCTGATTATACCTATCAATGGATAAAAAATGGCAACAACATTTCGGGTGCCACCCTGTCAAACTATTTTTCCAAACAACCCGGAAAGTATAAGGTTAGAGTAACAAGCACTTTGGGCTGCACACGAACTAGTGCGGTAGTAAAAATCTCTTCTACCGAGTGCTATGGAATTAAGTTAAGCGAGCTGTATCCTTTTATTTCGGGCATCTATCCTAATCCAGCTTCTCAGCAGGTCTTTATCGAATTCGAACATGACAAAGCAGAACCAGTGTATGCAGAGATTTACAGCTCTATTGGATTATTAGTCTATACCTCTGATAAAATTATTTCGGAAGAGGGGTACAATTACCTTCAAGTGGATATAAATAAAATGGAGCAAGGTGTTTATTTTGTTTACCTTCGCGGATTGTATAAAAACACGCAACGAAAATTTATTTTAAAAAGATAAAAATTAAAATGATGAAAAAAGCAGGAGTAATTGGAAGTGGCATTGTAGGTCAGGTGCTGGCAAATGGGCTTTGCAAAATTGGATATGATGTAGTGCTAGGCACCAACAATGCAGCTAAGCATGCAGAGTTAAAGCCAAAGCTAACCGATAGCATACGCATAGATACCTTTGAGCAAACTGCTAAACACGCAGAACTGATTGTACTTGCCATTAAAGGTGGAGCAGCTCTTATGGCATTGCAAATGGTAGGGCTTGAAAACCTTAAAGGCAAAACTATTATTGACGCTACTAATCCAATTGCCGATGCACCACCACAAAATGGAGTATTAAAATTTTTTACAACACTTGATGATTCGCTGATGGAGCAATTGCAGCGCATGACGCCCGAAGCGAACTTTGTAAAATGCTTCAACAGTGTAGGTAGTGCGTTTATGGTAAATCCTGATTTTGGAGGCACTAAACCATCCATGTTTATTTGTGGAAATAATGAAAATGCAAAATCAGAAGTAAAATCCATTCTTGATGCATTTGGTTGGGAAACCGAAGATATGGGTGCTGCAGAAGCAGCCCGTGCTATTGAACCACTATGTATGCTATGGTGTATTCCGGGTTTCATAAACAATAAATGGACGCATGCCTTCAAACTGCTAAAAAAGTAATCGGCATTTTTCTGTTGCATGCCTTCGTTTCAATTAGCCTTATTGGCAAGCTCGTTAATACGGTTTAAGAAAAATACTGCTCATCGCTAAACTTATAACCTCGTAAGAACTCTTCTGTTTTCATAGATTTTTTCCGGCTAGTTGTAATTCGCTAATTACTACAAAACCATTGGTGGCAGCTACTTTTAAGTACGTGCGCGCATCGGTTATTACTCTTCCCGGTTTATAGCTGTGTGGTGCTCTCTCTATTTGTGAAGTATAAATTTTCACGCTATGCACGTAGTTGTTGGCATCACGCAATGTTGTAAAAGCAGCTGGGTAGCGCGATAAGCCTCTTATTTTGTTATGAATCTGCTCTACATTATTCGTCCAATCAATTCTGCAATCCTCCTTAAATATTTTAGGTGCCAACTTTAGTTCGCCTTTCATCATTTGCGATTGGTCTATAGCCTGCACCGTATTGTTTTCTATAGCCTTTACAGTTATCAATACAAGTTGTGCTCCAACAACTTTTAGGCGGTCATGTACCGATGTAGCTGTATCTTCATCTCCAACACTTATCGTATCTTGAAAAATAATCTTCCCTGTATCAATTTCCTGTTGCAAAAAAAATGTAGTAACTCCTGTTTCTTTCTCCCCATTCATTACTGCATGATTGATTGGTGCCGCACCTCTATATTGCGGCAGCAGCGAACTATGTAAATTAAATGTTCCTTTGGGCGGCATACTCCACAACTCGTATGGCATCATTCTAAATGCAACCACTATTTGCAAATCGGCATTCAGGTTCCTAATCTCAGCTAAAAATTCGGGTGATTTTAATTTTTCAGGTTGAAGTATTTTTATGCCGAATTTCAAAGCACATTCTTTAACAGCGCTATGCTTTAATTGCAAGCCACGGCCTGCAGGTGCATCTACTGCTGTTACTACTGCTACTACCTCATACCCTTGGTTTGCAAGTGCCTCCAAAGAAGGCACAGCAAATTCCGGTGTTCCGTAAAATATTATTCTCATTTGCTATATCATTATCAAAGCCACCTTAATAAAAATCTCGCTACACTTTAATGGACTTCCACTTTCCGCTACGGAGGTAAAAATAAGCCATTGCACCCATAAGTACCCAATAGAGAATTTCGCTAAGCCATACAATCTCTACTTTCGTCTTAAGGTGTATACAACATATATAAATAAACGCAACGTATATGGCTATGTTTACAAACTCAATAACCAGGGCAGCACGCGTAGCTCCGCTGCCCGATACCGCAGATAATAGTACTAGCGATACTGCCAGCGAAACGCTTGCAGCACAAACAATGTAAAAGCTTAGTCGCGCATCAATTATCGTAGCGGCATCGTTGGTCACTACCCCTAATATCTGATTGGTAAACAGCACCGAGACAAGTGCAAGCACCGAAATTATACTAACCGAAAAAATCGTGATTTTTATTAACAGCCCACGTACATCCTCAGTTCTTCCTTGTCCTATCAAATTAGCAGTCATGGCGTTGGCAGCGCTCGAAAACCCAAACACAGGCGTCATCAATATCATATATACTGCACGCACCACGTTAGATATAGCCAACTCATGTGTGCCCAGTTTTTCTATCAGCATAAAAAATAACAACCAAGCTCCCATGCTGAGTGTATTTTGCATCAGCACCGGAAACGAAACATGGAGCATATTCTTAATTACTGCGCCATGTGATGCAAGCTTATAAAACAGTTGATAAGCGTTGAATTTTTTGTAATAACGAACCACAAACAAAACAAACAAGCTCGATACCCACTCAGCTATTGCACTAGCTATACCGGCACCTGCAATGCCCATTGCAGTAGATCCTCCTTTGCCAAAAATAAGCACATAACCAATCACCACATTCACTACGCAACTAATAACCGATTGCACCGTTATCAATTTTGTTTCAGAAATTCCAACAAGAAAAGCACGTACACTTAGCAACGGCACTAGCAATAACAATCCATACGAGCGGTACACTACGAAGGTTACAGCCTGATCGCGCACCTCAGCATCGTTTATGGTATACTCAAACAACCAATGCACACCAAAGTGTCCCACAAAAAACAATAGCAACCCAGTAAGCGACAGCAATATAAATGCTTGCTGAAAGGTGGTACGCAAACCCTCGCGGTCGCCTTCGCCTGCGCGCCTCGACATCACAATTTGTGCTCCTATCGAAAACGAAATACCCACCATAACCAGCACATAATAAAACACGCCACCTATTGCACTTGCAGCAAGTGGCGCCTCTCCCACCCTAGCCATAAAGGCCGTATCAGTAACATTCAAAATAGTTTGAGCTATGCTTCCCAACATAATAGGAAAAGCAATTTTCCAAACTTGTGCATACGTGGCTTCTACTTTCATTACCGGCAAAGGTGCAATTTTTTTACAGCATCATAATTAATTGGAGCCTCACTTAATGGTACTAATAACCAAAGTACCTGCTATCCGTTGCAATCTTTTTTTGAGTTTGTTTTTTAATAGTAAAAAAAAGGATTTCCACTACTATCAGGGCTAGTGACTATTTAGTTATTCCTCCGTTTATTCAATTACTCCAAAAAAATACATATAGCTGCAGAACATTGACCTATATGCCAAATATTGTTCTTTAAAAACTTCATTAAATAATTTGCAAAACCAAACACCGAACTATCTTGCAAATGCCATTGCACGTGTTTAAATAGCAGACCACACATCCGATAAAAATAACTTTCTTTGAACATAAAATAATTATGAGCGGGTTAAATCGTGCGCTATCCCTAACACAAGCAACTGCAATCAATGTAATTGATATGGTTGGCATAGGGCCATTCATAGCCTTGTCATTTGTGATGAGTGCTATGGGAGGCGTGCAATGTATGCTTGCCTGGTTGCTGGGTGCATTGTTAAGCTTTATGGATGGGTTTACCTGGAGCGCTCTTGGCGCTGCACACCCCGAAGCTGGCGGCACCTATGCTTTCAATCAACAGCTTTACAAGCGGTTTGGCATTGGCAGGCTCATGGCTTTTCTTTTCCTATGGCAAACCACCATACAAGCCCCACTGGTTATAGCAAGCGGAGCTATTGGTTTCTCTAAATACTTTCAATATCTCATTCCTCTTGATGGTATATGGCAACGGTTAACAAGTGGTGCACTTGTTATTGTGGTTGTGGCCATGCTATTTCGCAAAGTAACTACGGTGGGTAATATTTCTATTTTACTTTCGATATTAGTTTTTGGACTAATGAGTTGGCTTATCATTTCGGGCTTGCTTTATACCCAGCCATTGGTGCAGGTAGAGCAACTCAGCTCATTATTTGACATTAACTGGAATTATGATTTTTTAAAAAATCTGAATACCGCATCACTCAAAACCATTTATTGCTTTTTAGGTTATTATAATGTTTGTCATCTAGGCAGCGAAATTCGACAACCTCAAAAAAATATACCACGCAGTATTTTTATATCCATTGTCATCATTACCATGTTGTATCTGTTAATGCAATGGAGCGTGTTGCGGGTAGTCGGTTTTGAAGAAGCTGCAAAAAACGAATTTGTCATCAGCCTTTTTTTCGAGCGCATCTACAATCCAACCGTAGCTGCATTTGCAACTTGCTGCATTTTGCTTGTTGCATTTGCATCCTTGTTTGCTGTAGTACTTGGCTATTCGCGCATACCTTATGCTGCTGCGGCCCAAGGAAATTACTTTCGCATTTTCGCTAAATTACATCCAAGGCTAAACTTCCCCCATTACTCACTTTTGATATTAGGTGCTGTGGCTTTTTGCTTCAGCCTGCTTAATCGGATGGGCGATATTATTTCGGCCATTGTGGTAGTGCGCATTTTAATACAGTTTGTTTCGCAGGCAGCAGGGTTGCTTTACAACCGTGCAGCAGATGGCAAATCTTCTATATACAAAATGTTATTTTTTCCTATTCCTTCCATCATTAGCATTTCTATTTGGCTATATATATTTACTTTCTCCGAATGGAAATTTATTCTGGGAGCATTCAGCATCATTATTTCAGGATTAGTTTTGTATTATATTTTTATCAATCAAAATAAAAACCAGGGAGTGTAACTACTATGGCTATCAAGTAAACACGGTGCCAGACCCTTACTATTTGTAAAACCAATTTCGATAAGGATACTTACAATGGATCTACGTTGGCAATAATAATCATCTGATGGAATCTTTCATCAGCAAAAAACAAGGATTGAATAGCATGCAGCATTTGCTTAACTTTTTTCATGGATGCATCGCGTTCAATTTTCATTACAATCTGCTGAATATACATGTTGTTAATTCTGGAAACATCTGGAGTTACCGGCCCTAAAATGCGACCGCCAAACTGCTCTCTTAATAATGCTACAAACTTTAATGCCCCTGCATCTACACTACTAAAATCTTTGTGTTTGAGTGTAAGATATAGCAATCGGTAAAATGGCGGATAATGAAACATTTTACGCTCTGCAAGTTCATGTTTTATAAAAGAAGCATAATCATTATTAACCACCCACTCAAAAACTTTATGCTGAGGATTATATGTTTGAATCATCACATGTCCTTGCTTATGCTTACGTCCTGCGCGCCCTGCCACCTGCACCATTAACTGAAAACTACGCTCCACCGAACGAAAATCAGGAAAGTTTAAAAGGCTATCGGCATTTACTATTCCAACGGTGGTAACATTTTCAAAGTCGAGGCCCTTACTTATCATTTGTGTGCCAACCAAAATATCGGTACTGCCATCAGCAAAATTATTCAGTATAGACTGATATGCGTTGCGCGTTCGCGCAGCGTCTAAATCTAATCGCGCTATGTTACTATTATTAAAAAATACAGATAGTTCATCTTCCACTTTCTCGGTACCTGTTCCTTTCATTTTGAGTAACGGGTTGCCACATGCTTTACAATTTTTTGGAATATCCGTTTTATATCCGCAATAGTGGCATATAATCTTGGCGCTATATTTATGATAGGTAAGCGAAACATCGCAATTAATACATTGTGGCACATAGGCGCACTGACTGCACTCAAGCATGCGCGCATATCCTCGCCTGTTTTGAAACAAAATTACTTGTTCACCTTTTTGCAATGCATTATTTATTCCTGCCAAAAACTTTTCTTCGAAAATACTTTTCATTCGTTTGCGCTTGTACGCTTCCTTCAAATCTATCAATTCAATGGAAGGCAAGAGAATATCGTTGTACCGCGTATTTAGTTTAACAAGGCCATATTTATTTTCGAGGCAATTATAATACGTTTCTACTGCAGGAGTAGCGCTGCCTAACAAAACTTTAGCATTGTGCGCATGTGCAAGCACAATGGCGCTATCGCGTGCATGATAACGTGGTGCAGGGTCTTGCTGCTTGTAGGTTGGTTCGTGCTCCTCATCAATTATTACCAATCCTAAATTGCTAAAAGGCAAAAAGGTTGCACTGCGCGCCCCTATCACTATCTGATAATCGAATCTGCTCTCTAATTTTTCGCGTTCATACTTTAATATGCGGTTGTAGGTTTCTAAACGTTCATGCTCATTTAACTTACTGTGATAAACCAACAATTGTTCACCAAAGTGTAATTGCAAACGCTGAATAATCTGCGTAGTCAAAGCTATTTCCGGTAAAAGGTAAAGCACTTGTTTGCATTGCTTTATTTGTTGCTCAATGAGGTGAATGTAAATTTCAGTTTTTCCACTTCCTGTTACTCCATGCAGCAACACTATTTCATGGGTCAAAAACTCCCTGTTAATGTTTTCATAGGCCACTTGTTGCGCCTGCGAAAGGGGCTTAGGTGGTATGGCACTTGTATTAAGCAAGGGAATTTCAAAATCCGGTTTTTCAAAAGTTTCAAGAATATTCTTCTTGCACAATTGTGCAAGAATGGCACTGCTCGATTTTGAAGCCTTCAACAATTTTGTTTTTGCTACATACTTCGTCTCTTTTTCATCCAAAGTTTGATTATAAAAATGTAGCAATAACTCAAACTGTTTAGGTGATTTAATTTCTAGTTTTTGAAATATATCATTTATAGCTACCTCATCAAAACATGCACTACCCAATTTGACATAACTAATTTTTCGACCTCGGCTTTCAGCATCCACATTTTGATTAACAACTACCAATTTTAATCCTGTCAATTTTTTAAGTACATGCAAAATGCTTTTTAGCTCAAGTAATTTAGTTGCGTCTTTTAAGGCAAGCGACTTTTCTTTTGCAGTGTTTCAATAAGTAAATGCTCCTTATCGTTTAACCTATGGGCATCCAGTTCAGCATCAGGATGAAGCGACAAGGTTGATTCACTTTCTATTTTTAACGAAGAGGGTAATGCTGCCGACATTACTTCGCCCAGGGTGCAGAGATAATATTCTGCTATCCATTTCCAATGGTGCAACTGGTATTTGTTTACCACAGTGGTATCATCAGTAAGCTCTAGTATTGGTTTTGCTTCGTAGTTAGCAGGAGCATCATTATGCATTTTACTTACAATACCGGCATAAATTTTTTGCTTGCCAAACGATACCAAAACTCGCATACCCACTGCAATAGCAGGTTGCATGGCCTCAGGCACCGAATACGAATACTCTCGGGTGAGGTACAGTGGTAATATAACGTTGACAAACATTTGGGCAAATATGAAAAATATGCATCAATTAAACCTAAAGGATTTAGGTATGATAATATCAGTTTCCATGCAATGGCAAAAATTCCCAATTGAAATCCTTCTAAATAGGCTCAAAACCCGCACTGTAATTACGCTTAATATTACTCTCGGGTTTATACTGCAAAGTGCTCCTATTCTCTATTCTTCTTTGAATTTCTTCTAATTCAGAAAGAATATACGTTCGAGCTCGTTGCTGTTTTGCCATGCTTATAGAAAATTGTATATCAGATAAGGCTGCGTCAAATAATTTTTTTTCATAATTAATTCGTGCCATCACTTCGCGATTGCGATAAGAATATTGATTTTTACGAAGATAAGCCACTGCCACTGTTTCGGCCATTTGTAATTTATTTTGTTGGATAAGCAAATTACAAAAAAGGTAATTGAAATCCTCATGGGCTTGAGGCAAATGTTGCTCTACCTGATACTCAATTGCAGAAAGCAATGGATGATTATCCTGATTCGCATATATTGTCTTTTTCCAAACCTCCATAGGAATTGGTAATAGTTGTCCGTAATAATTCAACACCTTCGATTTGTAATTTACAACATCCGAAGGTTTGTTAATTCTGCCATCGGGAATTCTGCTATTTTCAAAAATTCGGTACATGGCCCACTTATAACTAGCAACTTCTGTTGTTGCATTACTTTCTTCTTTAAATTGCCTGAGTTGGAAGTTGCTATTGGAAGGAATATAATTTGAAATTAAATATAAACACACCGGCATAGCAAGCACGCCCAATGCAAAAGGAACACCATTGTAAGTAACCGAACCGAACTTGCGCGAACGCAACTCCATTCGCATAACTAACAGCATTAACATTACAAATAGAATAATAAATCCCGAAGTATGCTTACGGGAAAGGAAGCCACCTGCAACTGCATACATAAAATCCTCAGCTTCCTTATTTTTATTTTGATTGCTTGTAATAAACAAGTTGGTTTTAAAATCCCTTTGCTCTTTTAACGTGCGCTTTGCCAGTCCCTTTAGGAAGGAATTATTCCATTCTAAATTCGGCCTTATGGCAATAAAGCCGTTTGCCAAATCAGGTCTTACTAGTGAGGCATATGCTGCAAATAATCCTCCATACTGTTGCCCACCAATTGTCTTATAGCTGCTGGCTCGATAGTTTCTACGAATAAATGGAACTAATTCGCTCTCGAAAAAATCAATAACTTTCTGACTGCTCGTTGAGCTTGCGATAGATACAGCGGGTAATAAATCAGGCTTGAATTTAGAAGGAGGATATAGCGTTACCGTTACAATAATATGTTCTGGAATATTGGTGCCCAATCGGGCTTCTGATTCAAAATAGCTTAACACGGTTTCGTTTGTAACTTCAGTATCTAGAACATATAGCACCGGGTAATTTGTTGCATTACTTGCAAAATACGAAGGAGGCAGATAAACGCTTATGTTACGATAATCACCAAAAACTTTTGAATCGAATACAAGGTTGGTAGTTTGATAACTTTGTGCAGATGCATTGCTTATCAACGTAATTAAGAAGAGAATTATATATGTTTTCCTTTTCAAAATAATTGAATGCATAAAGTGTTTTTGCTCTAAACGATTAGAGCGTTTTTGTTAACCTTTGGTATTTTATTACCTTAGATACCTATTTTAATAATTAAATTTACGTCAGCCTCAATCATTAAAACTTACGATGGCACTACTCATCATTCGTTTTGTGATTTATTCTTGTACAGCTTAATGAGTCAAATACAATTTACTTTGTTAGCTACTGTGCACAAGAAATTATGGTTATGCAAATTTCATGATATTTGCCTGTACGAAACATTAAAGAAAGATAGAATTTGAACTCTTGCAATCTCAAACATTTTTACCAAACAAAAGTGAAAACTTAAAATTATAATTGGAATCGGTTGAAGCAGGCGTAGGCTATTTATTTTCAACAGAATTGAAAAGTATACTACCGAAGTAATTTCAATGTTCGCCAATCAATTTGCCAGTAAACGAACAAAAGAATAATACTAAACTTTACTATTCACCTTTCGTGTTGAAAAGTAAAATATTGCGACTTGATAGAAAGACATCAAATTCAATTTTATCTGGTCAATATAAACTTTTCTGTTTGAGCAGTTTGGCCATTAATAACTAAAGTAATTAAGTACTTTCCAATACTGCAATTTCCAGCATCCCACTTGATCATTTCCTGGTGTGGGAAAATTTTTGTAGCAAATACTTGTCTTCCATTGCTATCGCAAATAATAATTTCAGCTGATCGTGCGCTTTCAATTGCAAACGAAACCGAAACCTCACCCTTACCCGGGTTTGGGGAAACCGTTAACTTGTAATCTGGTTTCTTTATTGGTATTGCAATAGAGACCGTATAATCATAATATCCAAGTGCGTACTCTCCTAGTCGGATACTATCGGTTGTAATTGTGCCAGCTTTATCTATATGGCTGCCATTAAAATTTATTGTATGAGGAATCACTTGCCAATCGTCAGCCACACTTTTGCGATACAGCAGCACAAGGCTATCTTCGGTTGCTGAGATTAGTGTATTATCAAGATATCCTGCTCCATTCACGGTGCGTCCATCATAGTTGAATCTTAAAGTTCCATGAAAATCATTTTGCAATTTACCTACTACATTCCAATACCGGTAATTAGAAATTCGAATTCCGGGATTAGATTTTTTGAATGGATCGGCAGCTACCCAATTATGTTCGATACGAATTTTATTCTTTGGAGTAGGAACATTTAGAGCAGAAATGAAAGTAAATGTTTCGGGCAGACTAATCGTTTTAATTGTATCAATAATAACTAAATCATCGGTCATGGCATCGCTTATTTTTCGTTGAGGTCGAGCATAAAGTGATCAAAAACACCCAAGGTTGCAATATGAAAAGAGTTGGTAGCACTATCTATTACGATGGTATATGTTGTATCATCAACACCATTACTGAGGGTTATATCAACAGGCATGTTGTAGATGTGATTGTTTCCTTTACTGCGTTGACGGGTGTAAACAAAATAGTGATCGAGGCCGCCCGGAACGAAAACAACAGAATCAATAGAGAAATGAGGAAATCCGGGAGTAAAAACCCAATCGTTAAAAAAGCGAGTCATATCTACCCCGGTAGCTGTTGTAAGGTCATCGCGAAAGTCTGCAGAACTTGCATTGCCATAGGCCCGGTTATTGAAATAATATTTAGCACCAATTTTAAAAAGGCTATCGCCTAAATAGTGACGCAGGGTGTGCGCAAGGTCAGCACCCTTCCTATACACTGTAGTGCCGTAAGTGTATGCATGTGGAATGTTATTCATGGTTAAATAACTGCCATCGTCTATATGCGAAAATTGCAAAACATATTTGTGTGTTGCTGAAACGTGATCTTTATATGCCTGCAACCCATATACTTTTTCGGTCATGTAAGCTTCGTTAAATGATGCCCAACCCTCGTTTAGCCACATATCTTCGGCCGTCTTGCAGGTTGCCATATCGCCCCAGTACATATGGGCCAGTTCGTGCGCCCATAGTGTTTCGTAAGTGGTGGTACCATCTATAAATGCACTACCAATGGTAATTTGCGTAGCATGTTCCATTGCTCCCGAATTAAATGGAACCAGGCTATATCCGATTTTATCAAAAGGATAAGGCCCATATGCATCAACATAAGCATTAACAACATCAGGCAGATGCGTAAATGTATTCTTAATGCGGTTACTATCTGCTATTTGGCCGGCTATTTCTACCGGTATACCCGCTATGGTTTGCTTATATGTTTTATAACCGCTTACAGCCATACATGCCAAATAGGTTGGAATGGGATGATTCATCTTCCAATGCCATTGCCGTTTACCATTTGGTAACAATAAAGAGTCAAGCAGCATCCCATTGCAAAATGCTTTTTTCGTTGAATCGGTGGCTATAAAAAAATCGTAAAGTGCTTTATCATCAAATGTATCAATACATGGAAACCATACTCTGCCATATACATGCGGATCTGCAGCAAAACCTACTCCAAGGTTAAAAACATGATTAGTTGTAAAATAAAACCCTCCCCAGCCGGAGGCATCTGTTAAAAGGCTTACCATGATAGTATATAGCTATAGTTACAGAATCTCCACTATTCATGGTAAAAGGCAAAGTTATGTGGATTGTAGTGTCATTATAGGTATAAGGCAAGGTACTACCGTTGCTCGTGATTGAGTCTATAGTGAGCTTAAGTAAGGATAAATCAATATGGGTAACACCATTAGTTGTAGCGCGCAACTTAAGTTCGGTATCTGCATAGATTGCTTTAACAGCATTATTTATAATGCTGTCTATGGTTATTTGATAATGCTCCACATTTATTGAATCTCCCGGGGCACTTTTCAATTTGGAAAAACTTGTTCCTCTTTTTTTCCTTTTATTATGTTGGCAATCTTGTGCCTGAGCGTAAAAAAAAAGGGAGCAAAATAAAACGATAAGAATACTTTTCATTGAAATTAAGTTTAACCAAAAATAACTAAAAAAACAGAATATTGAAGTCTTGTGAAAAAAAATTTTTTACTCTACTATAAACCTTCCTGCCATCTTTTCAGCATGTCCCGGAAAGGAACATATATAGTCATAGTTGCCTTTTTGGGGGGCGGTAAAAGTTATAGAACAAACTTCGCCAGGTCCCAACAGTGAAGTCTTTATCAGCACTTTATTGCTTTTTGGAACAAAGTCATATGCCATTCCTGCTGAAACTCCTTCAGAAGCAACTTCAGGTCCACTACCCTCTTCTACCAAAACAAAATTATGCTTCATGCTACTATCATTAGATTCATTGATCAGCGTTAACCTAATGGTTGTATGCTCACGAACCCGCAATTCAGATTTATCAAAACGAATACTGTCCATGGAATTGCCTTTGGCAGCTAGTGACAATTCTATTGATGGGTTTTCAGGATTTATCTCTTTAAGCTCATAGGAACTGCCGTTCATATTACAAGCGGTAATAAATAAAACAAAACCAACAAGAATCAAATACCTGTATCTAATTATCATTTGTTTTGAAGGTTTGACATAAAGAAATCCCATAAACTATTTTTAGGAGGATTAGCAATTACCTCAACCGGTTCGTTTTTAACAGGATGCAAAAATTGAATTTTTCGAGCATGCAAAAAAATGCTCCCATCAGGCTCGCTTCTAAATCCTCCATATTTTTGATCTCCCTTAATAGGACACCCCAGATTAGAGAGTTGAACACGAATTTGATGATGCCGACCGGTAATAGGATTAACTTCGATTAAATAATAATTATCCGAACTCGCTATAATTTTGTAATGCAATTCGCTTAATGAAGCGCCAACCGTATCTGCGGGCACAACAAAACTTTTATTAAGCCTTTCATTTTTCAACAAGTAATTCTTTATCGTTCCCGAATCTTTTACAGGCTTGTTTTTTACAATGGCCCAATATGTTTTTTGAATTGTTTTCTCCTTAAACAGCATATGCATGCGCGCAAGAGCCTTACTTGTTTTTGCAAACAAAACCACACCACTTACAGGCCTGTCAAGCCGATGTATAACTCCGGCAAATACATTACCCGGTTTATTGTACTTTTTGCGTAAATAAATTTTCAGAAGTTCAGACAAAGGCATATCACCTGTTCGGTCGCCTTGCACTATATGACCCGGGTGTTTATTTATTCCAACAATGTGGTTGTCTTCGTAAATTATGTCTGTATCTATAAGCGGATACATACTCTTAGTTAGAATTTAATTAGAAAATATCATTTAATACTTTTCAGTATCGTTGGGAAAATCGCCACTCTTCACATCGTTGATATAAGCTTCGGTTGCATTCAACATAACATCGTGTACATTGGCATATTTGCGCAGGAATCGCGGATGAAACTCATTATTTATTCCAACCATATCATGTAATACTAATACCTGCCCGTCAACTCCGTTTCCTGCACCAATTCCAATAATTGGAATTTTCAAATTGCTTGCAACTTGTTGCGCCAACGTTGCGGGAATCTTTTCGAGCACTACACTAAAACAACCCGTGTTTTCTAATAATTGGGCGTCTTCTATCAACTGTTGTGCTTCGGCTTCTTCTTTTGCACGAACTACATAAGTTCCGAATTTATAAATAGACTGTGGCGTCAAGCCAAGGTGTCCCATTACAGGAACTCCAGCACTTAATATTCTTTCAATAGATTCCTTTATTTGCCTGCCCCCCTCGAGTTTTACGGCATGGGCACCAGATTCTTTCATTATTCTAATAGCTGAATTTAAAGCCTCTTTGCTGTTTCCCTGGTAGGAACCAAAAGGCAAATCAACTACCACTAAAGCACGCGATACTGCACGCACTACACTTGATGCATGATAAATCATTTGGTCGAGCGTAATAGGCAGGGTTGTTTCATGCCCCGCCATAACATTACTTGCCGAATCACCTACCAAAATAATATCAATGCCGGCTTTGTCAATAATACCCGCCATACTAAAGTCGTATGCAGTTAGCATTGCAATCTTCTCACCTTTAACTTTCATTTCTTGCAGCCGGTGAGTAGTAACGCGCTTCATTTCAGATTGATGTATACTCATTAATACTAATTTAGTAGGTGTAAAAATAGGATTTAAAATGGCTCATAATTCGGTTCACGACAAATAAATTCTATGAATGCCACATAAAAAAGAAAGCAGGTTAAATTATTAACCTGCCACTCTATATAACAATTAAATCTTTAAAAAAAATTAATACTCCCACAAGTCATGTTCCAGATTTACGATTTCGGCTTTGATGCGCTCTGACTCAAGCAGGGCATTTATACCTTCGGCATAATCTGCAATACGCCTGTCAAAAACATTTGATTCTTTAATAATCACACTATTGAACATGCGTTTCATAAAGATATCGTCAAATGTTCTACGCTCGGCATCATTTCCTCGGTTGAATGTTTCAAAATTGACAAGCAAGTTTCTTGCAGCTGGAAAATATACCCAAAACAAAGGTTTCTTAATTCCACCTTCAATTTTGTTTCCAGATTCGTCCTCCGCATAAACCATTGGAGCTATGCCAATAATACGAACATCAACCACAGATCTTTGCTTATCAAAAAACCACTCTTCCTTTATGCGATATCCAACAACTTTGTCAGTTGAAAATTTTCGTTCAACTACAGTGTCGTACTCCATATAAGGAGGATCGGGAGAAGTAACTCGTTGTGTATCCTTTTTGCTGCCACATTTTTCTTTAACTTCATCCAATGTCATCCTTTTTGTAAACTCATCATCAATTGCATCGTAGGCATCCAAGGCTCCTTCGTTTACATTAGTTAAAAATACTTGCATCAAACTTTTACGCTCATTTGTAACATCTTCAAGCGGATAACGTAACGGAAGATTAATCTTTTCGGTACAATCAATGAAACGTAAAACTTTTTTAGACCACATTACATCAGCTTCACGGATGTAAGCAAGAGGAACAACTTTAAGGGTAGGCGCGTTTTCGCGGAGATATGCTCCGTCCAATACATTTTGTGCATTGCCCAAACTTGCAGCGCCAAGCAACAATGCCAAAAGTACCTTAATGCTGTTTTTCATATTATGTTTATTTTTATTGAATGGTAAAATTTACAGGAGCTAACTTACGTGAACTTCCATCAGGGCCAGTAGCGTATATATTTTCAAAATATATCTTATCTCCAGCTTTAGCTTTGGCCATTGCATCCTTCATTTGTTGAGTAATCTGATTAGAAGAAGCACTCAAATCGATTGGGTCACGTCCTTTTCCATACATACTAAAAGTAAATTTATTTATCTTAAAGTATAATTCAAACTCAAAATTCTCCATTACAGGAATAATACCCGCCTGAGCAAGAAGGGTAGTTTTTTGTATAGGACCACCTTTCAGGTTGGCAACTTTAGCAACCGGATCAGGAACATTTTTTACACGGAATACCTGAGAACCCATGGTGATTTTTTTACCATCAAATTCGCCAATACAAGTGATTGCTGCATCTTGCGCTTGTGTCTTAGCTGTTGCTATCCATTGCTCACCTCCTACTTTCTTCAATGACAAGCCACCACCTGTAGCATTAACCGATACTTTATCATTGGGTACTCCGGGAACAGAAATTGATACCGGATTATCTATTCCAATGTATATTACATTCATTTTGGTTGGTGAAATTACAGCAGCTGGTTTAGCCGTGATATATTCTCCACTAAATTCATAATCCTTAAATGTATTATCAGGTTGCTTTACTTTTATCACACCAGCATACTTTTTCAAGCCTTCGCCAGACGCAGTTTGCGTAAGCTTTGCCATCCCACCTTCAACTGGTAGTTTAGATCCTCCTATGTACACTTCAGGGTCAGAAGTCGAATTATACGCTGCTAAGAATATATCTGCTTTATACTGCTGACCGGTTAATACATAACTTGTTGGAGCCACAACTTTAGCCACAACATCTGTAAACTTTAAGTCGCTCGCGTTAATGTTATTTAGTAATTTAGTTATTACTTCAGACTCCGCATTTTTAACATCTGATTGCAGTTTTGTCAAGAGTGCAACGCTTGCCACAACCGGACTATGGTAAAAATTAGCCATCTCCCAGGTGCGCTTCTTTTCCTCTGTTGCAAGTTTTGACTTGGGATCTGGGTCATTTAAATTAAACATTTCATCAAAACGCTTTTTAAACTCTGCCTGATCTTTAGGGTCAAGATTATTGGTCATATCCACCTTAAATTTAGCAATTGCCTGTTTCAATTTTATCGCTTCCCCCTTTTGTCCCTTAGCATCATCATCACCACACATCATATTGGTTGGTCCGTCATAATCATCTTTGCGTCCTATGTCCTCCATGGTTGGAGTCTTTATAGCCGCCTTAGATGGATCTGCTAATCCTTCAGTGGTTCTAATAAGCTTATCCTTTAACCCATCCATATACTTAATAAAGTCATCACTTAATTTAACAGCATTGGTAGCGCGGTCCATATGCGGTTTAGTCTTTACAGGATCGTTTTGCATCGATTTCTGAAAAGCCATCATTGACATGTTGTTCTTTATATCCGTATTTTTGTTACTTGCTTCTAAGCTACTATTAACAGTAACAAATGCGTTAATGATTTCCTTTGAAATATTAAGCGCCAACAAGGCGGTTAATACCAGGTACATCATGTTAATCATTTTCTGACGTGGAGTCAGTTTACCACCTGCCATTTTCTTTTCTTCTTAATATTGTTTTACTAATTAATCTA
The DNA here is from genome assembly GCA_016714535.1 of Bacteroidota bacterium. Classification (NCBI taxonomy): domain Bacteria; kingdom Pseudomonadati; phylum Bacteroidota; species Bacteroidota bacterium. The sequence continues at coordinate 31,921 of JADKDR010000005.1, read as the reverse complement.
ATCGCGTTTCTATTATTATTTAACGCTCATAGCTGAAAGCATATTTCCATATACGGTATTCAACTTGGTCAGGTTGGTCGAAAGTTTTGCAACTTCCTCTTTATATTTCTGTGTATCAGTAACTGATGCATTCAAAGTTGACATCAATGTATTGATACCTTCATAAAATTTAGAAGTCTCTTTTAAGTGCTTATTTGAATCTTGCAATTGCAATTCATAAACTGCATTTAAAGCTCCAAGATTTTTGGATGCCTTGCCCATTTGCTCATTGTAAGTTTTCAAATCAGCTGATGACGAGTTAAAGCTATTCATAGTTTCTGTTGCTTTACCATAAGCATTGGTCATATCAGCAACTGATTTAGAAGCAGATTTAATATGATTGCTATATTCGTTTGTAGCTACGGTTGCATTGCTTATATCCGCCATTTTACCGGCATTGTCGCCTAATGATTTCAAACCAGAGCCAAGACTTTGTATTAATTCAGGGCCAATTTTTGCATCTGATAACATTTTATCCAATTGCTGTGCTACAGGATCTCCTGCCTTTTGTGCTACCTTTTTACGCTGCGCTCCAGGCTCGTGCATACCTGCTAACTCAGGATAAACTAAAGACCAATCAATTTCTTCATGGGGTGGTTCAAACGCAGAAAATAAAAATATAATTGCTTCTGTACCTAAACCTACAATAAGCATTTCATTGGCAAAGGGCCAGTGCTGAATTTTGAATAACGCTCCTACGATTACGATTGCAGCTCCAATTCCGTAGAGCTTTGCCATTAAATTCTTAAATGTTTTTGTTTGAGTGAATCCGCCAGATGCCATTTTTTTCTGTTTTTAATTTGTTATTATTTGTGATTATTGATATCAAACGAGGGAAATACTAATGTTGAATTTATTCACACCAGTATATCTTATTTCTTTTAAAATCCTTGATTTTCTATTTATTTATTAAAAGTCAGACTTGTCACGCCCCAAGAAGCTTTGCACACATCGGAATCCAACATAACACTTGGCTGTATCCGAAAATTCCCATGAACGCGTACCTGTTTGCAAGTAGTATCCTATATCCTTCCATGAACCGCCCCTAATAAGCTTACGCTTCACTGAAGGCAAATCTCCTTCTTTTTCATCATATTCATAGTCCGCATTAAGGTCATGTGTAATGTTATAACCTGAAGCTTCATAAGCATCCCTGCACCATTCAGCAACGTTGCCCGACATGCAGTATAAGCCATAATCGTTGGGCCAGTATGAGGTTACTTTTACAGTATAAAAGCCGCCATCGTCCGTATAATTACCACGCATAGGCTTGTAGTTAGCCAAAAAGCAGCCAAGGCTATTTCTGATATAAGGACCTCCCCATGGATAAGGATTTAACTCCTGTCCACCTCTACTTGCATATTCCCACTCTGCTTCGGTTGGTAGTCGATAATTTTGATGAAATGGCTCTTCGATGGCATCCAGGTAATCTGTCTCAAAATTTGTACGCCAGATGCAAAAAGCCCTTGCCTGTTTCCATGAAACCCCAACTACCGGATAGTCATCATATGCTGGATGCCAAAAATATTTTTCGGTCATTGGCTCATTGAATGAGTAGGTATAATCATGCATCCAGGAAAGTGTATCAGGGTATACATTTATGATATCCTTTTTAATAAACACACTTCGATCAGTTTTCCCCTGCTCTCTGGCAGAAAATTTTTGAGCAGCAGCCTTTAAATCTATCCAATAATACTCATAGTTTAATTTACGACTGTCAATCTCTTTTCTTTTGTAAAAACGCTCGCTTTCAGGCAAAAACATCTCTGCAAGTTTTTCCTCATTATCTTCATCATCCCATTTAATTCGCTTACGCCAATTAATCATCTCACCGTATTCACCTTCATTTACAATGTGTTCTTCAGCAATTAATTTATGCGCTATCGAGTCTCTAACCCAATCAACAAACTGACGGTATTCATTATTAGTGATTTCGGTTTCGTCCATATAAAAGGCATGAACAGAAACTGTTCGAGATTGTGATGTTAAAGCATAAGGTACATCTTGATCGCTGGGTCCCATGGTATAACTTCCCGAAGGAATAAACACCATACCATAAGGATCCGGCTGATACCAACTTGGTCGGTTTAATACACCGGTAAGTTGTCCCTTATTGCCCCCCCCGCAACCTGCCAACACTACTGCTAAGGAGAAAATTAAAATTAGTTTCTTCATCTTCGCTTTTATTAAGGCGGGTAAATTTATATAATTATAGTCAATTACGATAATTTTACCAAATTATTGCATTAGCAAAAAATGTTCCACGATAAATTCACTTATGCAGAATTTATTCGCCTCACATTATTTCCAAGCCTATACCGTTATTTTATAGATAGCGTACGTTGATATTACGCAAGATTGGTTTCTTCTTTGGATTAAAGCAATAGCCCAAAGTAACTTCATGCGAACCATCGCTATAATTCTTTAGCTGTGATGAAGTAATATCATATGAATAGCCTATTCTTAAACCGTTCATCACATTAAATCCTGCCATCACTACTATGGCATCTTCCAATCTATAAGAGGCTCCTAACCAGAATTTATCATTGAACATGGCCATTAAATTACCATCCAATTGAGTAGTAGCTCCATCATTCTTAACAAAAACGGAAGGAGTAAGTCCAATTGTAGGAGAAAGATCAAATCTATATCCAAGTGTTCCATAAATATGGCGTGCCAGATTGTATTTGGTAACAGTTAAATCAATTTCACCTTCGGTTAGGTGCGTTGCTGAGATACCAGCATATAATTTATTGCCAGCATAATAAATACCAGCACCTAAATCTGGAATAATGCTACCCTTAATGGTTTGTGTAGGAACGAAAGGGTCATTTGGATCATTTGGCTTATATTTTTTACCATCAATTGACTTCTGCATATAGCCGGCATCTAAACCAATTCCAAGTTTTCCTGATTCACCAACATTTAAATGAAAAGAGTAGGCTAATTTAACTCCAATGGTCTTTTCGAAGCCAAGCTGATCTGACAGAACATTTAATCCTAAACCACCATGAAGAAACTTAACCGGACCATCCAAGCTTAGCACACCTGTCTTAGGCTGACCAGAAGGATCATACCCTGCCCATTGTGAGCGATACAATAAAGAACCGCAATAAGCTCCCGAGGCACCTGCGCTTGCAGGATTAACAAATAGTCTGTTAAACATGTTCTGGCTAAATTGTGGATCTTGTTGTGCTTTCGATGATTGGCTTAGTGCGATTACTACAAAGATTAAAATAGTAATTTTTTTCATATAAAATAATTTGATTTTTTGGAATGGGAACGTTAAGAGGCGGTAAAGAAATAAAATTAAAATTTAACAACAAAATATTTTAATTAAGAGTTCTGGTTAATTAACAATTCTGAAAATAAGCCAACAAAGACTATAAGAAAGCTTTAATAATCAATAGTTTCAGGCACATCTTGTATAAATTGTAAGCGGCTATGAAGCACTTTTTTTTTAACATGCTGTGTATTGTGTCGTTATAATTTGACATATCAGCAGACATTTGCAAAATCCTTTAAGGTTCAATAATATAATCTAAGACACTTTCTTCTAATGATATGTAGAAATCTGAATTTGCTTTTAGAATAAGTTTACGTTAGCTTTTTAAAAGTTTGCCACCATCGATCGGGCATTTCGTTTTTACATGCTAAGGTATAGTCATTATAGCTGCAAGGAATAATGTGATGTCTTTTGAATTTATTTTGCGAGTCAAAAATTGGAATTTCCATCCACCAACGGTCGCTGCTTAAGCTTTTCAAAAAAATCAACTCGTTTTCCAATTCGCTAATAGTAACAATGTATTTCAAATATCCATTCTTGTTATAGGCCGGAAATTCATTCTTGCGTTTATTAAATCCATCAACGAAATACCAAATCATCTGGGCTATTAGTTTGGCTGTGCAATTATTGCTATCAAGCGAGGTAACATAATTGTAAATGCCTAAGGATGTAACCTTTTCGCTTAAGCCAGCAAAATAAGTTAACTGACAAGCTTCTTCAGCATAAAGCCCATTAGGAGCTGCTAGATAGCTAGCCATGGCATCGCAATTACGTATAGACGAAATATCGAAGGATACCATATCGCTATTGCGCAGCACAGGCTCTATATCGTCAATGTTTTTGCGTAAATGTCCAAGGCGGTAAGCATCAAAGTACATTTTGCTCATGCGCTCTACAGCATCTTCTCCTGTAAAATAAGTCTGATGACCTATGTGGCTATAGTTAAATAAGTAATTCGGTTGCTCGACAATAATTTTCCCAAGGTATGATTGCGAATTCATAGCCTCGTCAGGATCTCCCAAATCAAACCTTGCATCAATATTTGAAATATTAATGATTTGCGCTAGTTGCTTGTAGGCTCCATATTGTCCATACATAATATCATGACTGCCTCCAAATATAACCGGAGTTATGTTATTACGAATTAATTCAGCACTTAATAGTGCAACTGCCATGTAGGTATCTTCCAGCGTTTTTCCGACTACAATATTTCCGAAATCGATAATTTTGTTTTGACCATAATGCTGCATGAGGTTAGCGATCTCATAACGTATATTGTCTGCACTTAAGGCATAATCGCATTGATATTTACACCCTCTACCCTCGTCTATGCCAAGTAAGGCAACCTGATGCCTGCCTGAATCGAGATCTATACTATCCTGACCAAACTGCAAGATGAGCTGACCGATAGATCCCTTTTCGAAATCGTGTTTACGATAAATAGCTGAAGGCTTAATAAAATGTTTTAATTCGGATAAAGACATAGGAATAGTTTAACTAATATTACTTTTGATTTCAGATTTCAAAAATGGTTGTATTACCTCTAAACATGGCATAGCAAGGAGAAAAGATTTGAACAGTTATTTCTTTTCAATTGTCAACAATAGAAAAATCCCGCAACAGGTTCACTTGTTGCGGGATTGCTTGTTCTATGCTAGGAAAAAATCAGTCTATTACTTGCTCAGCAAGCAAGATCACTTTATTTTTTAATACTTCAACCACTCCACCTTTAATTGTAAATTCTTTATTGCCTGATGAGGCCTTGATTTTTACTTTACCATTACCAAGAGCTGAAATCAATGGTGCATGGTTATTTAAAAATTGAAGTTTGCCGTCAATACCCGGCACCATCACCGAAGTGCATTCCCCATCAAAAACTTTTTTTTCAGGTGTGATTAGTTCTAAGTTCATGCTTAACGTTTAATTTTTAGTTGTATTAATTAACTTCTGCTAAGAGCTTTTTGCCTTTTCAATTGCATCATCTATAGTTCCTACCAGGTTGAATGCTGCTTCCGGATATTCATCCACATCGCCATTCATGATCATAGTAAATCCTTTGATGGTTTCCTCTATTGGAACCAAAACTCCTTTTAGTCCGGTAAATTGTTCAGCAACATGGAAAGGTTGTGATAAGAAGCGCTGTACACGTCTGGCACGGTGAACGATTAATTTATCTTCATCACTTAATTCGTCCATACCGAGAATGGCAATAATATCCTGCAACTCTTTATATCGCTGAAGAATTTGTTTTACTCGCTGTGCACAACCATAATGTTCATCACCTAAAACTGCAGGAGAAAGGATTCGTGAGGTAGAATCGAGTGGATCAACCGCAGGATAAATTCCTAACTCAGCTATTTTACGACTCAATACGGTAGTTGCATCAAGGTGGGCGAACGTGGTTGCAGGGGCAGGATCCGTTAAATCATCGGCAGGTACATAAACCGCTTGCACTGATGTAATTGAACCACGCTTAGTAGAAGTAATTCGTTCTTGCATGGCACCCATTTCTGTTGCTAAGGTAGGTTGGTAACCCACAGCACTAGGCATACGACCAAGTAACGCAGACACCTCTGAACCAGCTTGCGTAAAACGGAAGATATTATCAATAAAGAATAAGATATCGCGACCACCACTTGCTGTGCCATCACCATCGCGGAAATGTTCTGCTACAGTAAGTCCGCTTAATGCAACGCGAGCACGTGCTCCCGGAGGTTCATTCATCTGTCCGAAAACCAGGTAGCTTTACTATCTTTCAATTTATTGTAATCTACTTTACTCAAGTCCCAGCCGCCTTTTTCCATACTATGCTTGAACTCGTCACCATAGTTTATAACGCCTGACTCAAGAAACTCGCGCAATAAATCATTCCCTTCGCGCGTACGCTCGCCTACACCAGCAAATACAGAAAGACCTGAATAAGCCTTTGCAATATTATTTACGAGTTCCATAATCAATACCGTTTTACCTACTCCGGCACCACCAAACAAACCAATCTTTCCTCCTTTGGCATATGGTTCAAGCAAATCGATAACTTTAATACCTGTAAATAACACCTGTGCTTCGGTACTAAGGTCTTCAAACTTAGGTGGATCGCGGTGTATAGGAAGTTTAATATCCTTTTTCACCTGGGTCATGCCGTCAACTGCTTCGCCCACTACATTAAACAGTCGTCCTTTAATTCCTTCGCCACCGGGCATCGAAATGGTAGTGCCCATCGCTGTTACCAGTTGACCACGAACTAAACCATCGGTGCTGTCCATGGCAATTGCTCGCACGGTATCTTCGCCAATGTGTTGCTGACATTCAAGAATAACCACCTGTCCATTGTTTTTGGTTACTTCAAGAGCCTCTAAAATGTTTGGTAGTTTAGTACTAGTTGTATCAAATGAAACGTCAACTACCGGACCTATCACCTGTACAATTTTACCTTTACTCATATTCTATTTTTTAATTGTGATTTGCTCTAAATATCTATCTTTCAATTACTTATGTATAAGGGCTTGAAAAATCGAGCGCGAAGGTAGAAATTTTATTCGCAACAAAAAATTTGCCTCGGTAAATAGCTCCATAATCTGAAGTTTTTATAAACAGTTGTTAGTTATGGCTGCTTTAAATTCCATTAATCCCCTTTTTGGCGGCATGCTTTAATAGATCTAATGGCAGCAATTCTTTGCATTAAAGTAGGATGAGAAAATGTTAAAGCAACTACCAATGGATGTGGAAACGGGTTTGAAAGCGTTTTTGAAGTCAATTTTTTTAATGCGCTTATCAATAGTTCGCCATTATATGTTGAAGCAGCAAATGCATCGGCTTCGTACTCATGCTTGCGCGAGAAATAACTCGTGAAGACTCCGGTTAAAAGTGAAACAGGCTCATATAAAATAAAAAATCCTATTAGTCCTAATGCAAAATGATGTTGTGAGCTGCCAAGCGCAATTGAAATTTCCTCCCTATTAATAAAGAAAGACAAAATAAAAAGCATGAGTCCCGTCTGAAAAACCGATGCAATAAAAAAGGTGGTCGTATGTTTCTTTTTGTTATGTCCAACTTCGTGAGCCAGCACTGCTACCAATTCTTCTTCGGTTTGTTGTTCTATTAAAGTATCAAACAATACAATTTTTTTTCTTGCCCCAAATCCGCTAAAAAATGCATTGGCTTTTGAACTTCGCTTACTGCCATCCATAACAAAAACATTATTTAAGGTAAAACCAACTTTATCGCAATATGAGGTTATTGATTTTCTTAAAGTACCATCTCCAAGGGGTGTAATTTTATTAAAAAGCGGCAAAATCCATGATGTGTAAAACATCATCATTAGTAAAGAAAATACCGTGACCGCCATCCAGCAATACAGCCAAAAAAAACTGCCCGTTGCAGCATAAAAAAAGTAAAATGCCGAAAGAACTAGTCCACCCAAAACAGCAGCCAACAGATAGCCTTTGCATTTATCTGCAAAGAAGGTTAACAAAGTAGATTGATTGAATCCAAACTTTTGCTCGATAACAAAGGTGTTGTATAGTTGGAATGGCGTGTTAAGCAAGTCGGCTGTTATTCCCATTACTGCTGCAAACATAAGTGTTGCGTACCATTCATTATTAGACAAAGCCAAACACGCATCAAATATCTTACCCGTTAATCCTGAGATAAGCAAGGCTAACATTGCTGTGAAGCTAAAGATACCTGTTACTAAGCCAAAATTATAATTAGCACGAGCATATCGCAATGCTTTCTGATACTCGTCAGTCGTAAAAAGCGATTCGGCTTCGGCAGGTAATTCATTTTTCCAGGATTGTATATCAAGATAGCTGAGAACTAAATCCAAGATAAAACCAACTATAACGATACCTATAAACGTTGCAAGCATACTCCGACCTTTTACTCTTAATAAAAATTAATAAGCACCACTACGTTTACGAATAAACCATTCGAGGCTAACAAGGGCCATGAGCAAAAAGAAAACCCACTTAAGATTTATTAAATCCTTTAATTGCTTTTTCTGATAAGATACTGAAGTTATCTCTTTTCGAGCTTTGATTTTACTTACTAACGAATTTAATTCGGATGGATAAACCATGACTCCTCCGCTTTTGCTAGCCATCAGGTTAAGCAGTTGATGATTGGCAACGGTTTCTGAATTTTCTATCTGCAAAGGGCTTATCGTAAATTGCCCGGTCTTGAATAACTTTTGCTCTCCGGCAGTGGCTGTTGCCTTAAAACTGTATTTTCCAACTGTGTAATATCCGGCATCGAGACTATATGCTTTTTCTGTTTTTGAAAACGTGTACGAAAAGTTTTTACCTTCATTATTAGTAATTATTAATTGAATATCTGAAGTATTTATAAGCTCTCCACTTTCATTATACATCTCAGCATCCATATGTATAGGTTCATTTTCTGCATAGTTATTTTTGTACTTAATTTTTAGAGGCTCCTTCTTATCTTTGACACATAAAAATTGAACAATTTTTAAAATAAAATCATCTGTAATTTTCTGACTACCCTTTTCCTGAAACTCTTTCAATCGCCACTTCCATAAACCTTCGCCACAGAGGATGGCGTATTTTTGTTCATCCATCTGACCAAATAAAAGCAACGGCTGGTCGGTAGTAACATTTCCTACACGTTGAGTAAGTAACGTTGCATTATTGCCTTGAGCTTTGTAAATACCAAATGGACAAATCAGTGGTGGCAATGTTGCCAGGTATTTGCGCTCATCATCGCTAATACTATAGAGCGAAAAATTAGGATTGATATGTGCCTGCACGTTGTTCGTTTTAGCATTGCTTCCTGAAATGTTTATCAGCCTCTGAGCTTTATTAAAACTGCCAACATCCGTTTGCGCACCAATGATATGTAGTACCGATACTCCCGAAGTGCGTAATTTTGTGAGCAGGCTTTCGGCATTAAATTTAGAAGATGGAATATCATGAAGCACCACCATCTCATACTCAGAAAAGCCTGAAGGTGCATCCTTTACATTTACGATTTTCAATTCATAATTAGGGCTTGTTTCTATCGCATTTTTCAAACTTGAAATATCCGGATGCGGGGCATTGGCAAGCAACAATACTTTTTGTTTAGATTCAATAATGTCGACAAATGCTTTGCGTTCATTATTTGTATAGCTGGCTTCTCCATCAATCGCATCTATCCAAAATTTATATTCATGTATTCCTTTCCTTTTGGCTTCGACATATACCGGTACCGTTAGGCGATATTTGTTTGATGGCACACTTATGGTTTTAGAAAATACTTTGACTGAATCGTCAGTGACGTTTAATGTAATGTTTTTGCCCGCACATTGACGGGCGTCAATTTCTGCTTCCATAACAAAGCTGTTGCCAACTATAGCGGTGCGGTTATACCGTACCTGACTTAATAAGACATCCTTATACACCATGGTATCGCCCATAGCAATGGTATAAAATGGAACTTTCAATTGCTCGGGAGCATAAGCTGGGCTGCTACCTGCATTGTACAAACCATCGCTTGCAAATATGATAGCACCAAGGTTTCTGAAACTATATTGCACATTGATGTTATCAAACAATTGCTGCGCATTGCTTTGTTTCTCGTCAAAAGTAAACGCCACGTTTTCGTTCACTTTACTCCCAAAACTGTATTGCCTTACTTCGTAATCCTTACCTAAGGCAGCCTGAAGCGAATTCAAATTTTGAACATACTCGTTTCTATAATAAGCCGAGTCTTTGGTAGATAGGATAGATTGCGAATTATCCTGTGCAATTATGATTAAGGGTTTTTCAACCTCACGCTGAATAGATTTAATAAGTGGCGACAATAAAAGGAAAGAAAGTAAAGAAATAAATATGGCACGCAAAGCGGCCATGGTTCTTTGCAACCATTGTGGGTGCTCGGCAAAACGCGATTCTTTATTATAGAAAAACCAGGCATAGCCTATCCCAAGCCCAATGCAAAATATGATAAACCAAAGCGGCTTTTCAGTTATTAATTCCAAAATGTATAAGCTTTATGATAAAAAAGAAAACGCCAAAAGTATAAAGACCATACTCAATTTGGCGTTAAAAGATTGTGAAGTAACAGTGTTTACTTAACTGCTGTCCAGCTCTTGCCCAGGGCAACACGAGAGATGGTCATTAGACTCACCTTATATTTTTTTGCTAATGCACGTTGGGTAGTTCCGCCTTTAAGTTCCTTGCGTATCGACTGCACTTTTACTTTATTCAATTTTGCATTTACCGAATTTTCGGAGCCGAATTTTTTGGCATTGTATTCTGCATTTCGCTTATACAACTCAATTAGAGTAACGTACTTAAGATTGCTTATTTTGTTATTTAGTTTTTTCCAATCGAGGTGTACTACTTTGATATGCTTAGGCGAATTCTTTTTTCCGAAATATTCAGCTACCAGATTATGCAGGTAGTGATTCTTGCGAACTCCCTTATGCACTATGTCTACAGCTATGTAACCATTGACTAACTTGCCTTTTACGATTTTTCCATTTTCCTTATCGTAGAAAAAACTTTTCATACGCCCCATGTTACTGATCATGTAATGCGTGTCTGATTTTGCAACTTTAGACCAACGCTCGCCAGGCAAACTGGCAATTGGTTTTGATGACTTAGCTGCAGCTTTTTTAGCGGTTTTTTTTGTAGCCATTTTTTTTAATTTTAAGTTATTAAAATTGGATTTAGGATAATTTTTTAATGCTTGTGTAACTATTACACTATACGAAGGTGATGATTATTTTTCTATTCTCCAAATTTTATCAAATTCCCTTTACTATATACCCATCCTCACTTAGCAGTTTTCTCACCTTTTCGGCTACTTCGCCTTGTAAGATTATTTCATTATCCTTAACGCTTCCACCCACTCCGCATTTTGTTTTGAGCCATTTGGCAAGCGTTTCGAGCTCCGCTGCTGTGCCCAAGTAACCATATACGATGGTCACCGGCTTGCCTGCGCGGTGCTTTACTTCTCGCCTTAGTTTGAGCACTTGCCTGCTCTTGTGCAAAGAAGGTGTTTGTTCAGGTTGGTTGCCAAGCGGCAGTTCCCGGTTGGTAGAAAAAACAATGCTACCAAGTTGTTTAAGATCTTCGATGCTATTCTTTTTTTTACTCATAATGCAGGAGTTTGTTTCGGTACCAAAATTTTTACTTTTTGTGGCGCAATTTGAATTTGAAATTGGAGGTGTTCACCGGCAGGTTCACCATCAATATGCAAGGCTATTGGCTTTGCACAAGTTACTTCAGCTTCGGCTGTTTTAATTATTTCAACTAAAGAACTCTTATCTACCTTTGATCTATAAACATCCCATGCAAGCATGAGTGCGCCAAAAATGTGTGGTTTTCGTATGATGCACAAATCAATAAGTTCATCGGTGACAGATGCTGCCGGAGCAATTTTGAATTCGTTGCCAAATTGAGCTGAGTTAGCTGCCGAAATCATCCAGGCTTGTCGGTCGATTTGCTGCTTGCCAATTTTTATTTGAAACCCGGACTCTCCATACTGTGCATATTCAGAAAGTACGAGCTTAATATAATTGAACAATCCACGTTTGCCATTCTTGCCAAATAGTGAGGCCACATGCGCATCAAATCCAATGCCTGAAACATTGATAGAAAATTGTTGGTTAATTCGCATGGTGTCGCAATTTATTATGCGCCCTCTGGTAATTAATTCAACCACATCTTTTACATGAAAGGGTAAGTGAAGATGTCTTGCCAATCCATTGCCTGAACCAAGAGGAATTATAATTAAGCATGAATCAGAAGCCGTAAGTGCCTGAGCAATTTCGTTTACGGTACCATCACCTCCTGCAGCAAGTACATATTTAAACTTTTTAGCTACTGCCTCTGTTGCCAGCAGTGCTCCATGTCCCGCATATTCTGTGGTATTATATTCAAAACTTCGTCCTGCTTTGTTAAGATAAAAGCGCAACTCCTGCCCTATCAGCTTGCCCTTGCCTTGACCTGCATTGGGATTAATTATAATATAAACAGCGTTCAACATGCTTAATCAAGGCTAATTATTTTTTTTATCGTGAGCCAAATAATAAAATAATCTTCACGCAGCGATTTACGATTTATATAGTTCAAATTAAGCCGGATTTTTTCGGGCATAACGGTGTCAATATACGTTTTATCGGGATCAGCAGATTTGCTTAATATTTCGTTTTCATTGGCATATTGTATAGATGCATAATCTGTAATACCGGGTTTAACTTTGAGCACATTTAATTGCTCAATATTATAGAGGTCAACATACTTACGCACTTCCGGGCGAGGTCCTACCAGGCTCATATCTCCTAAAAGTACATTTATCAATTGAGGCAACTCGTCTAACTTATAGCTGCGCAACTTGTAGCCTATATGGGTAATTCGCGAATCGCGCATACCTACTGTAAGTAAGCCTTTTTTATCCGCATCGGTGTACATGGTTCGAAACTTGAAAATTTTAAAATCAACATTGTTTTTACCTACTCGCACTTGCCTGTAAAATACTCCTCCACGACTATCTATTATTATCAATATTGAAATAATCAAAAGCATGGGAGACAATACTATCAAACCAACAACTGACCAAATGATATCGTTTACCCGAGTGAGCATGCAACTTATGAATTTTCTAATTCCGACAATTCGAGCCAGCGCATGGTTTTTTCGTCCATATACGATTCAAGAAGGGCTAACTCATTAGAAGCAAGCATTATTTCGCTATGTGCTAAATCAGGAGTACTTACTTTTGCTATCAGCTCTGCTTTACGCGCTTCCAAACTGGCAATTTCTTTTTCGAGTGTTTCGTATTCGCGCTTTTCTTTGAAGCTTAATCCTTTGCGTGTTTTAGGCTTTGTATCTTGCGGGGTATCATTTTTTTTCTTCTCAATGCTTGCAGGCTTTGGTGCAGTAATTTCATTTAGGCTAAGGCGATAAGCTGTATAATTACCGTGGATATCGCTCACTTTTCCGTCTCCATTCATCACAAAAACATGGTCAACGGTTCGGTCCATAAAGTAGCGGTCGTGGGTAACCAACAACATACATCCCTCATATCCTTCAATAAATTCTTCGAGCAAATTAAGTGTAACAATATCGAGGTCATTGGTTGGCTCATCTAAAATCAAAAAATTAGGATTCTGAATTAATAGCGATAAGAGATACAACCTCCTCTTTTCGCCACCGCTAAGCTTGCTTACATAGCTATGTTGTTTGCTATAATCAAATTTAAAATGATTTAAAAACTGGCTCACATTTATATAACCGCCATTTCCGGTATCCACATACTCTGCAAAGGTGCGCAGATACTCAAGCACCCGCATATCTTCTTTTAGCTGCAACCCATCTTGACTATAATAAGCAAAGGAGATGGTATCTCCCTTCTTGATGCGACCCCGGTCCGGGGCAACCTCGCCCATAATCATTTTGAGCAGCGTACTTTTGCCGGTGCCATTGCGGCCTACTATTCCAATTTTTTCGCCACGTTTAAATGTATAACTAAAATTATCAAAAAGTATATGGTCACCGTAACTCTTGCAGATATTTTCAAACTCCATAATCTTGCTGCCCATGCGTTGCATTTGCATAGTCATACTTGCCTTTTGTTCAACCTTACCACTCTTGGCTTTTTCTTCGGTCTCATAAAAGCTGTCGATACGTGCCTTTTGCTTGGTTGTGCGCGCTTTAGGTTGTCTGCGCATCCAGTCTAGCTCACGCTTGTATAGATTTTGCGCTTTACCAAGCTCGGCAGCTTGTACGGTCTCACGCTCATGCTTTTTTTCAAGAAAATAAGAATAGTTGCCCTTATACTGATACATCTTTCCATTATCAAGTTCATAGATAGTATCGCACACATTATCCAGAAAATAGCGGTCGTGGGTAATTAATAGTACGGTGTTATTTAATCGCGTAAGGTATTGCTCCAGCCATTCAATCATATCGAGGTCTAGGTGATTGGTAGGCTCATCGAGCAACATCAGGTCGGGTTCTTCGATAAGTAACCGGGCAAGCGCAAGGCGCTTGCGTTGCCCACCACTTAGGCTTTCTACCTTTTGCTCCAGGTTGTGAATATTTAATTTGCCTAAAATACTTGCCACCTTGGCTTCATAATCCCAAGCCTTATTATTGTCAATTTGCGCAATCACCTCTTCGAGCTGCTTGTCGAAATCACTTGTTTTTTCATACGGAGTAAGATTGAGCAATCGCTCGTACTCTCCAATAAGTTGCAATACCTTATGATCCGATATAAATATGTTTTCTTTTACGCTCAGATGCAACGCCATCTCAGGTTCCTGCGGCAGATATCCCACTACAATATCACTACGTACGATAACCTTTCCCTCATCAGGTTGCTCCTTTTGAGCACAAATTTTTAAAATGGTACTCTTACCTGTGCCATTTGCTGCTATTAAAGCTGCCTTCTGATTTTCCTGCAACGAAAGCCAAATATCAGTAAAGAGCGGGTGCTCACTGTAACTCTTTGCCAATCGCTCAGCGGTTAGGTAATTAATCATTCAGAAAAATTTAAAAAAACATGTGCGAATATGCAGTTAAACTTTGTGGAATGAAAATTACACTAACTTCAATCACACTTTGACTTACTGCAGCAAATAATGAACACGCTATTTAAAATTCCTTTAATACATTCGCAACTTTTAAAATTAATAGGAAAATGAAACTGGTAACCTACAAAGTTAATTCAAACGGACGCTTAGGCATTGTAATCAATAATCAGATATACGACCTGAGCATGGCAGCCTATCACAATGGAATGCGTAACTTTCCATCAACCATGTTCGAATATTTACAGGATAGCGAAACGCTAAGCCTGTATGCCAAAACTCTTGAAACAAAACTAATAAGTGGCGAACTTACCATGCCAAGTGAAAAGTACGATGATTTGCTATTAATGGCTCCTGTGCCAAACCCTACCTCATGCCGCGATGGATATGCATTCAGACAGCATGTTGCTGCTGCGCGCAGAAACCGCAAAGTTGAGATGATTGAAGAGTTTGATCAATATCCGATTTTTATTTTACGAATCATAATGCCATTCAGGGCCCGGGCGAAATCTGGTGTATGCCCGATCATTTTCAACAATTAGACTTTGAGCTGGAAGTGGCTATTGTGGTGGGCAAAAAAGGAATGAATATAAAAGCTGCTGAGGCCGATAATTATATAGCAGGGTACATGATTATGAATGATATGAGTGCCCGCGTATTGCAGATGGAAGAAATGAAACTAAACCTGGGCCCGGCTAAAGGAAAAGATTTTAGTACTGTAATTGGGCCTATGTTGGTTACTCCAGAGGATGATTTTTTACAAAGCAGATTACAAAAGGCCAAAGAAAATCATGAAGGCAACAATCATAATTTAACAATGACCTGCCACGTAAATGGAATTGAAGTATCGCGCGGCAATACAAACTCAATGGATTGGACCTTTGCCGAAATACTTGAACGATGTGCTTATGGCACCCCCATATTACCCGGAGATGTGATTGGTAGCGGCACTGTTGGAACCGGATGTTTTCTTGAATTAAACGGCACCGGAAAACTTAACGACCCAAGCTACCAGGCACAATGGCTGCAAGATGGTGATGTAGTAGTAATGGAAATTGAGGGTCTTGGAAAATTAACCAATACTATACGAAAGTACGATA
Source organism: Bacteroidota bacterium (assembly GCA_016714535.1). Lineage (NCBI taxonomy): Bacteria > Pseudomonadati > Bacteroidota > Bacteroidota bacterium. The sequence goes on along the minus strand of JADKDR010000005.1, from coordinate 15,957 downwards.
CCGACTTTTCTATTTTGGGGCAGAAGAAAGGCTTATGATAAATAAATTGGAAGAATAAATTTCGCCTTCCAGCTAACATTTTTTCCTAATCAACCGTAACTTAAAGCAGACTCCAGAAAATCAATACAGGATATTCTTGCGCAATAAGGTTAATACGATTACATTTGTACCTAATATCCTTTAACCCTTGTGGGGTTATTCTCATCAAAAAAAATCTAAATTTTAAACCAATAATAAAAATGAAAAAAAAATCTATGAATTTACTGCGTCTTTTAATGTTGACATGCCTTGGCATAACAGCTATAACAGGCGTTCAGGCTACTCACCTTGCAGGTATGGAAATGGTATTTGAATATCTTAGCGGTCAAACGTATCGTATTAAGGTGAACTATTATCGTGATTGTGGTGGTGTCGCGGCCCGTCCAAGTTTAATATTGCAATACACAAGCACTGCGTGCCAATTTAGCGATACTATCAGTATTTATCCTGATGGTACGGTTACCGAAATTTCGGATGTATGCGCTACTGCGGTTACAACTTGCAATGGTGGCAGTGCTCCAGGCATTCAGCGTTATGTTTATACCATAGACCTTACCTTGCCATTTCAATGTGCCGACTGGAAGATTGGTGTTGCTGACTTTGCCCGTAATCTTCCTATCACTACTATTAATAATCCTAATAATACTGCATTATATGTAGAGGCCAAGATTAATAATACCGGAACCCTTAATAATAACAGCCCTACCTTTACAAACGACCCGGTTGGGTTTGCCTGCATTGGTCAGCCATTTACGTATAATCAGGGTGCAGTGGATGTTGATGGCGATTCGTTGGTATATGAATTAGTTACACCTCAGGGCTGTAATACCAGCGGTGGTCAAATTTCATATCCGCTTGTTCCAAATAATGTAAGCTTTATAGCTCCTTTTACAACCACCAACCCATTGCCATCAAGCACTTCATTTGCGTTAAGCCCATTTAACGGCACTCTAAATTTCACTCCTAATGCAGCTGCGGTAGGTATTTTGGCTGTACGTGTGAAAGAATTTCGTAATGGTTTGTTAATAGCAACCGTACTTCGCGACATGCAGTTTCAAACCGTATCATGTGCAAACAATACATTACCCGGTGCCTCGGGAGTAAATGGTACCACCACTTATACCGTGAATACATGCCTAGGCGATTCAGTTACATTTTTTGTTAACAGTACCGATGCTGAGCAAGCACAAGTGGTAACCATGTCGTCCAATGTAGCACAATCTATACCTGCCGCTGTATATACCATAAGTGGAGGCAACCGCCCAACAGGAACTTTTAGTTGGTATCCCACCTCTAATGATATTGGTGCAAATACATTTACAGTAGAAGTTAAAGATAATGCCTGCCCAACCAACGGTGTGCAGGTTTTTACTTATACAATTAATGTTGGTAGTGTAAATGTAACAGCAACTGCTTTGCAAGACGATGTATCGACTACAGTAAACGGTGGAGCGGCTCCTTATACTTACTTATGGAGCAATAGCGCTACTACCAGCACCCTTACCAATGTTGCAGCAGGAACCTATACCGTAACAGTTACTGACAAGAATGGCTGTACAGGTGTTGCCGTAGTTGTTGTTGCCCCTGTAAATTGCGAAGTTAAATTTGGAGCAAACTATGTAAATCCTACATGTGGATATTGTAATGGCTCTATTGTTTTGTTTGTACATGCCGGCACAGCTCCATATTCATATTTGTGGAGTAATGGAAAGACAAGCAAAAACAATCAAAACGCATGTTCAGGTTATTATACGGTAACAGTTACTGATGCTAATGGCTGCACTGTTACTGGAACCTTCTTGTTAACCGGCACGCAAAAAATTAATGTTGCTGTTGCTGTTGACTCTTGTCTTGCTAATTGCAAAGGAAAGCTTACAGCTAATCCAACTAATGGAGTAACGCCATACACCTATTTATGGTCGACCGGAGCAACAACTAAAAAGATAATAAATCTTTGCAATGGAATGTATACTATTACCGTTACAGACAAGAATGGTTGCACCAGATCAGTAAAGAAAAGAGTTAAAGGATGCGGCACACAGCGTTTTGGAGATGATGATGCCGAAGGAATGGAATCTGATGCAGATTTTGCAATTTTCCCAAATCCTAGCAACAATGCATTTACGGTGCAGAACTTCTCTGGAAAGGCGCAACAAGTTAATGTAATTGATGTTACAGGCAAAACTATATACACCAACCAATTAAATGAGCAGCTTATATTCGGAAACGAATTGCAGCAAGGTGTGTACATTATCCGCCTTACCGATGGGGATAAAGTTGAAACCTATAAGCTCATTAAAGTAAATTAAAGCAACGAAAATTGATTTAATTAAAAACCGGATGCATCTAGTATCCGGTTTTTTTATAGATACACTTTCTCAAAATGGGGGTGTTGCTGCTTGAAGTCCTTGGCAAGCATTTCCTTTCTGAAAACATTTCGTTCGACTAATCTCTGGCAATAGTTATATTACTAACTTTAACACGTGCAATTAACTTGCGCAGTAGTTGATGCAATTACGTTACATTTTCAGAAGATTGCGAAGGGACCAGCGCACAAACCAAAATCAATAGAAATTATTAAATATGAAAGCAATTGTATATACGAAATACGGACCACCCGAAGTTGCCCAATTAATGGAAGTTCCTAAACCAACACCAAAAGCCAAAGAAGTATTGGTTAAGGTTTATGCGTCTACAGTAAACCGCACAGACTCTGGTTTTCGAAGTGCCGAATATTTTGTTTCCCGATTTTGGAGTGGCCTTTTTAAACCAAAGTATCAAATATTGGGTAGCGAATTTGCAGGCATAATTGAAGCCCTTGGGCCAGGTGTAACACTATTTAAAAAAGGAGACAAAGTTTTTGGGTTTAATGAACAAACATTTGGTGGGCATGGAGAATACATGGCAATTGCAGAAACAAGCGCTCTTACAACAATGCCTGAGGACATTAGCTTTGAAAAAGCGGCAGCCCTTACAGAAGGAGCACATTATGCCCTGGTTGATATACGAGCAGCAAAAGTTAAGCATGGACAAGATGTTTTAGTTTATGGTGCCACAGGAGCTATTGGTTCGGCAGCTGTGCAACTATTAAAACATTTTGGAGCAGTGGTAACTGCCGTATGCAACACAAAAAATGTTGCTCTTGTAAAATCTATAGGTGCCGATACGGTAGTTGATTATCAAACTCAGGACTTTACAGTTACCGAAAAAAAATATGAATTTATTTTTGATGCAGTTGGCAAAAGTTCATTTGGAGAATGCAAGCCGCTGCTAACAAAAAAAGGAATTTACATCTCGACCGAACTGGGAAAAAATGGAGAGAACATACTCCTTGCACTTACCACTCCACTTTGGGGTGGTAAAAAACTTTTATTCCCATTGCCTTCAATAACCAAACAGGATGTGATATTCTTAAAAGAACTTTTTCAAAAAGGTGAATACAGCCCTGTTATTGACCGCGAATACAAATTAGATCAAATTGTGGAAGCATACAAATATGTTGAAACAGGACAAAAAACGGGCAACGTTATTTTAAAAGTTGCTTTGACCAATACAAATCTTTAAAAAAGATTTGAATACGTTAGTAGCCAGAAACTTGTACCAGAAAATCAACGAACTATTTTCTTGAGTGAACATAGTTTCAGTTAACGAAGAAGGGATTAAAGAAGTAAAAAAAAGAAGGGTTTAGAAGCACTACTGTTCGTTTACCTACACTGTTTATTAGAAGCTCAATTGTTTGATTACCTCTCAAAGCCCTTCTTTTTTTTATTTCTTTTAATCTTACTGTTATATGCATACTGCTACTCTTGCCACGAAGATAAGTAGATTCAAGTTCGTACGAATGTTTGTAGAAACGATTTACATTTATTGCTCTGTCGTATCTAGTTGGCACGAACCTGTTACGTACTGTCGCATACGCAAACTTGCCAGCTCTTTTTTATTCTTCTTCCATTAAAAAATAAGAAAGGAAAAATAAAAAAGAGCTTGCAAGTGCGTTGGAGTTTAATAATTATTATTTTATAACAATAAGTTTTCTTGTACTTACAAAAGCAGAAGTTTGAACTTGAACGAGGTAAACTCCATCTACGAAATCAGTTGTGCTTACTTCTAACTTTTCTGAATTGATGTTGGCGGTTTTGTATATAATTTTTCCGGTGATATCAGAAATAGTTGCTGTTACTTCGTTGAGATTATTTGGCAACACTATGGTAAGCTGATTGGTGGCAGGATTGGGATATAACTTCCAATCCATTTCGAAAGTGTTTTCTGAAAGACCAACCAGCCCCGAAAGCACTTTTATGTTGTCGATATAGATGCCTTTGAATTTAGTAGTGAGAGTAAAATTGACCCAATCAAAGCCTATCTGAACTTCTCCTGTGAGGCTATCCGGTATATCAAGCCTAATTGTTTTCCATTGACTTGAATTCGGAATAAATGCAACATTGGTGGTTGCTGTTTTTAAGGAATCGGGTAATAAGCCCGGTTCTGGATGAAGTGCATTGCTCTCTGAATTATATTCTGGGTTTCCCTGCATATCGGTGCGATCATAAACGCATGGTTTTTTCCAGGTAACCCGAAGTCCACCGTTTATAGGCAAGCCACCTGCACTCATTCCCAATGCCACCCTGAATTCTAATTTACGACCAGGTGCCGGCACCTGACTCAAATCGAAATTGTGGGTAAAAAAGGTACTTAAATAGTATAAACTGCTATCCAGTTTTATTGAGTAGGTACCTGAATCAGCGGCCAAGTTAGTAATCGACCATTTTTTTCCTAACAAACCCCATTTTGCAATTTGTGCATTTAATATAGTGTCTTCAAAAGATTCTGTATTAGAAGAATTGTAAGTTACTTCAGCAGGTTCAATCCGTATCATTTTTAAAATAGTGTCATTACCAAAACTGTTACTCACAATTAACTTCACACTGTAATAACCACTATCAGGAAAAACTACAGATGGAAAAGTATCAGTTGACATGGCAGGAATTCCACCGGTAAATTCCCATTGATAGGAAGTAGCATTAACAGATGCAGCCTCATAAAACTGAACAGGATTACCTGCACAAAGCCATCCTGCAAAATTGCCGTAACCAAAATCAGCCACAGGTGCATTTTGACAAAGTGGAAGTATTGTATCAACTCCGGTTGCAGCAAGGTTTGCAGGTGTCCAAAGTGCAGCACGCCATTCATTTCTGGCAAGACATGTTCGTACCCGGTCTGCCTGCCCTTGGGTAAACATATTCGTGCAAAGTGAATAGTCCATCATATTGTTAAACATATCTCCATCAGGTCCGTTTCCGCAAGAGATATGAGGGAAAACCGGGCAACCTGCACTTGCTTCGTCCTGTAACGGTGTATCTGCTACGTCATCATCATCACCGCATCCCGGCCCTGAACCAAATGTGTGACCCAAACTAAGATTATGTCCTATTTCATGCGACAATATATGGCCACGCTGACCGGGGAGCAGTCCGTTGAATCCATCAGCAAGCGCATGATAACTCACCATCAATATATCAAGACCGGGAGGATCAGTTTGTCCGCTATCAGCAGATGCCCGGTATGCTACTCCAAATATCATTGGAGAAAATGCGTCAATAAACTTTACCACATAGACATTCATATACTTGGTATGATCCCATGTAAATCCAGACATTAGGGAAGCGTTTTGATAAGCGGCAGTATAAGGAGTATAAGCCCTGTCAATTCCATCGGTACAATTCCCTTGTGGATCAATTCGAGCCAGCCGGAATTCAACTTTAGGATTTCCGCGCAACGGATGAAAGGCTGCAGGAATATCAAACGTATCAGGGTTCTGACTGTTGAAATCCTGATTCAGAATTTCCAGCGTCCTTTGTATATGACTTTTTGAAATGTTTTCAGCACCACCCTGTGTAAGAACATGGAAAACTGTGGGAATAATAATAACCGAATCACCATTTACAAGCGTGTCAATTTTAGAAGCCGATGTAGTAGTTGATTGCACTGTTCCACAATATTTTTGCAAGTCAATCTGTGTAAATCCACAATGAGGAATTGCCAGTAGTGTAATTAATATACTGCATATTTGAATGATAGTTTTTTTCATGATGATTTTGTTTTAGAATTACTTTCTACTTACAAAGGTATTCCTGTAAAAAAAAATATTTCTGACTTACGACATACCCATTCATGATTTATATCATGGAGAAATGTTTCTTAAAAACATTGACGATGGAATTTTTTTGCCGAAGTGTTCGGAGCGTGTCACTTTCGGATAGCAATGACGGTCAATCGGAGCGGAAAGCAGTTGCCTATAACATCAACATTTCTACTCCTACTTACTTTAATGCAATGTAAGAAAATGCAAACGTGTTGAAATTGTTGAGTTGTAAAAAATTAAGAATGTGATACTATGGTATATGCCTAGCATTGGTAGTACTAAAACAAATTTCCCTTTTGCTTTAGCAAAAGCATCTATGCAGCCTTTTCCATCTGCCCAGCTATGTTGTCGAGTTTGCCAATTATCTGCTCAAAGAACTGGCGTTCGCGAGCACGGACACGCTTATTAAGAACAAAATATACAAACAAACCCCATGCAACCAAGGCAGTATACGTTGCGATGCGATAAACCGGTATTAAAGACGATGTTAACTCACGTAAGTATAACGCCAATCCAAAAAACAAAATTAGCATGTAAGCTATGGCACCCCATGTAGCATATTTATTTCTACTCAGGTGTTGTGCTCTTACTTTTTGCAAATACTCAGCTGCAGGTAATGTACTATAATCGGCAGTAAGCATGCGGTAATGTGTATATTCAAAATACATGTAAAGAAGCATTGCTGCCAACATAATACAAATTCCGATGTAGGTAAGTTGCGATTGAAAATCGATTGTAATAAGCAACGCCAAACAAACCACTACCGGTATTAATAGCTGGGCAAGCATGCGGAATATATTGCGTGCAAGCTGACTGCGTACCTCGCCAATTTGCATATACGTTCGTTGCACATCTGGCAGCGATTCGGGTTGATGATCTTCCCATATCTTTTTTATATCTTCAAATTCTCCGGTCATCTTTTGTTTTTTTTTTACATTCCGTTTTTTATAAAGGTTGACTCATAGGTGGTTTCTACTTTTTTATAAATTTCTGAGAGCGTATTTTTTATCCTGTGAATCTTTACACGCAGATTACCCTCGCTAATGCCTGCTATGGCTGCAATCTCGGGGTACGGCACATCGTCCAGCACCATGCTTATAAGGATCCTTTCCGATTCCTCGAGTAACGAAATACTCTTATAGAGCATTTTAACTTTAACGTGCTTATCGGATTTTTCTTCCTGATGTGTTTCAATTATAAAATCATTTAGCTCATCGCTCGGTCTGTTTTTCTGTTTGCGTAAATGTGCAAGGCAGGTGTTCACTGCTATCCTATATAACCAGGTGCTGAGCATGGCCTCTTCACGAAATTTATCCAGGTTGTTCCATGCCTTTACAAACACATCCTGCATAAGGTCCTGTGCTACGTCTTCATCGCCTGTATAGCCAAGGCACAATTTGTAAATGCGCCTTTTATTTGCATTATACATATCGTCAAACATTTCGCGCTTGTCGCCTTGCATACGTGGGTGGTTTACTCTATTGATTGCTTACTATCACTTTTGTTACAAAATATCATGCAGGTATAATGCATCTTGCATGCGAACCCCCTTGGGTGTAATTTTTAAACTACAAACTTCTACGGTTGGGTCATGTTCAAAATAGAGATAAAAATTATTGGCAGCAGCTTCATTCAGAAACTTCTCTTTCTCTATCATGGTAGTAAGCGGAAAGGTATCGTAACCCATAACATACGGCACTGGTATATGATGCGATGATGGAATCATATCGGCTACATACACGATTGTTTTTTCTTTGTATTTAATTACGGGATGTATCATTCCTTCGGTGTGACCGTTGCTAACAAGTATGCTTATACCCGGAGCTATTTCATCTCCCTCACTACAAAATTTAAGGTGCCCGCTTTCTTCAATAGGCTCAATATTTTCTTTTAAAAACTTGCTTTTTCGCGAGCATTAGGATTCCTGGTCATGTTCCAATGTGCCTCACTGCTCCAGTAAGTAGCGTTAGGAAACGACAGCTCCAATTTGGTTCGGTCGTCATTATATTTTACACTGCCTCCGCAATGATCAAAGTGCAAATGCGTAAGCACCACATCGGTAATATCGTTAAAATCATATCCGGCATTGTGAATAGATTTTTGCAAAGTATCTTCGCCATGAAGGTAATAATAGCTGAAAAATTTATCGCCCTGCTTCTCCCCTATTCCATTATCAATAAGTACCAGGCGGTTACCGGTTTCAACCAGCAGGCAACGCATGGCCCAGCTACACATATTGTTTTCGTCAGCAGGGTTAAGACTTTGCCAAATACTCTTAGGCACCACACCAAACATAGCACCTCCGTCAAGTTTAAACATTCCTGTATTTATGGTAAATAATTTCATTGCTTTTTTTTAGCGAAGTAATAAAATAAATGCTCACAAAAGTATGTTGATGAATTCAACTTTATTTGGAACTAACCATGCGCTGCAACTACCATACATGTGCTACTATTGCATACAGAAAGTAAACGTATATGAATGTACATTTTATAGCGATAGGAGGTGCGGCCATGCACAATCTTGCGTTAGCCCTGCATCATAAGGGACTGACCGTAACCGGTAGTGATGATGAAATAAATGAGCCATCGCGTTCGCGATTGGCCACCTACCGCTTGCTCCCTGAAAAAATTGGTTGGTTTCCTGAAAAAATTTCGACTAACCTGGATGCTATCATTTTGGGAATGCATGCGCGCATCGATAATCCTGAACTGCTGCGTGCGCAGCAGTTGGGGCTACCCATATTTTCTTATCCCGAATACATTTACGAACAATCGAAAAATAAAAAACGTATTGTGATTGGTGGTAGTCATGGCAAAACAACCATTACCAGCATGATCATGCATGTGCTGAAAAAAGCAAGCAAAAATTTTGACTACCTTGTAGGAAGTATGATTACAGGATTTGATACCATGGTGAGACTATCCGATGCCCCCGTTATCATAATTGAAGGTGATGAATACCTTGCCTCTCCCATCGACCGCAGGCCCAAGTTTCATCTATACAAAGCCGATGTTGGAATTATTTCGGGCATTGCCTGGGACCATATTAATGTGTTTCCAACTTTTGAAAATTACTATGAGCAGTTTGAACTATTTGCAAAACAAATTCCAGCTGATGGAAAATTAATTGGTTGCGCTGAGGATGAACAAGTAGCACAATTGATGAAAAGCGATGCTATACATGCCATGCGCATTACTTATAATTTGCCCGCTTACGAAACAGAAGACGATGTTACTTATATCATTTATGAAAATATAAAATATCCGATTTCTATTTTTGAAAAACATAATGTGATCAACAGGGAGGCAGCTATACTTGCCTGTGCAGAAGCAGGAATATATACGCACGAATTCTATAAATTGATAGCAGACTTTACCGGTGCAGCACGAAGGCTTGAGTTGGTTGGCCGTAAAGATGATTTTGTTTTCTATAAAGATTTTGCCCATGCACCATCAAAGGTAAAAGCTACTGTTGATGCAGTGCGTGAGCAATTTCCAAAACATAAATTAATAGCCTGTTTAGAGTTGCACACATTTAGCAGTTTGAATAAAACATTCCTGCTTGATTACCGTGGATGTCTTGACAATGCAGATACAGCAGTGGTGTACTTTAATCATCACACCATTGCACATAAAAAATTAGAAGCACTAAGCGAAGAATTTGTAACCACTTGTTTTGGTGGAAAAGTAACTGTGCTTACCGACTCTGCCATGCTGAAACAAATGCTACTAGATGCTCCTAAATCAAATACGGTATTGCTAATGATGAGCAGTGGCACTTTTGATGGAATAAATTTAAATAAATTGATGGATGAATTTTTTGAGATATAATAATAATCACACGTTATTCAATTTGATTGATGTTTTGCATCAAAAATTGTGTGATACTTTTTGTCTCAAATACATTAATATCAATTCAGCTAATTGCCTGCTCGGTTACAGGTCAATAAATTTTGATTTTGGATATTCATTAAATTTAATTGCCTCATAGCTTGTCTATTAAAAAATATTGTTTATACTTTCATCTATCAATTTTGGCTTAAGGCCGCAAACGTGTTGTGATTTGCTTTCAGTTTGTATCTTTGAAATATCATCAACAGTTTTGCCATCTGCCCGATAGTCATTAATAGTTGTGATTTGCTTTCAGTTTGTATCTTTGAAATATCATCAACAGTATATGACTCGCTCCTGATTTCCAATTATTGTTGTGATTTGCTTTCAGTTTGTATCTTTGAAATATCATCAACAGTCATGAAGTGTTTATGCCTCCGTTGACTACCGTTGTGATTTGCTTTCAGTTTGTATCTTTGAAATATCATCAACAGTTAAGGCATAAGTCCGCGACTCAGTTGTGATTTGCTTTCAGTTTGTATCTTTGAAATATCATCAACAGTTGGTTATTGGCGTTCTTGATGCCTACAATAGTTGTGATTTGCTTTCAGTTTGTATCTTTGAAATATCATCAACAGTGCTTAGGCGCGAGGGTCGTGAGATGTGGGCGTTGTGATTTGCTTTCAGTTTGTATCTTTGAAATATCATCAACAGTGCTTAGGCGCGAGGGTCGTGAGATGTGGGCGTTGTGATTTGCTTTCAGTTTGTATCTTTGAAATATCATCAACAGTGCAATTGTTTCAGTTGGTGGATTTGCTTTCAGTTTGTATCTTTGAAATATCATCAACAGTATTAGACTGTGCTTTCACTTGAAGTATCATCAACAGTTATGGTTGTGATTTGCTTTCAGTTTGTATCTTTGAAATATCATCAACAGTTAGTTAATTTTCACGATTTGTTTGCTGTGTCTTTGAAATCATCAACTGTCTGGTTTGATTTGCTTTCAGTTTGTATCTTTGAAATATCATCAACAGTTTTGTCATTGTATCGTGTGCACTGCAGTTGTGATTTGCTTTCAGTTTGTATCTTTGAAATATCATCAACAGTGATTGAAGGAAATTAAAAAATGGTATACCGGTTGTGATTTGCTTTCAGTTTGTATCTTTGAAATATCATCAACAGTAAATAAATAAAGTCAACTTGCATCTTTAGGTTGTGATTTGCTTTCAGTTTGTATCTTTGAAATATCATCAACAGTTTCTGAGGGGCCCGCTGAGGGGCCCGCTCGGGGTTGTGATTTGCTTTCAGTTTGTATCTTTGAAATATCATCAACAGTATTTAAGGAGAGAGGATTAAATTATTCTTTGTTGTGATTTGCTTTCAGTTTGTATCTTTGAAATATCATCAACAGTTAAGGCACCGCCTATAATTAGAACAGAAGTGTTGTGATTTGCTTTCAGTTTGTATCTTTGAAATATCATCAACAGTTTTTTTAATGTTTGGGCAGTGTAGGATGCTGTTGTGATTTGCTTTCAGTTTGTATCTTTGAAATATCATCAACAGTCGAAAAATATTTAATGACGTAACTATCTACGTTGTGATTTGCTTTCAGTTTGTATCTTTGAAATATCATCAACAGTCTGATCGGAGCAGCTAGCCATCAGTGTTGTGATTTGCTTTCAGTTTGTATCTTTGAAATATCATCAACAGTAACGGTATTCCATTCAGTGGTTGTGATTTGCTTTCAGTTTGTATCTTTGAAATATCATCAACAGTATTACATTTTCAAACTTGGCTAAATCCTGAGTTGTGATTTGCTTTCAGTTTGTATCTTTGAAATATCATCAACAGTCCACAGCAACGTTCTTCCTACAAGACATTAGTTGTGATTTGCTTTCAGTTTGTATCTTTGAAATATCATCAACAGTATTTTTTAAGAGAGGATATAAATTATTCTATGTTGTGATTTGCTTTCAGTTTGTATCTTTGAAATATCATCAACAGTATAACTCGCTCCTGATCACTCCAATTATTGGTTGTGATTTGCTTTCAGTTTGTATCTTTGAAATATCATCAACAGTTTGTGGCAAAATTATCTATTTCCAAAAATTAGTTGTGATTTGCTTTCAGTTTGTATCTTTGAAATATCATCAACAGTTTCACATTACCAAGTAACCAGCCTTGTGTTGTGATTTGCTTTCAGTTTGTATCTTTGAAATATCATCAACAGTTATAATGGTCTTGATATTACTAAACCAGTTGTTGTGATTTGCTTTCAGTTTGTATCTTTGAAATATCATCAACAGTAATTCAATGTGGCATATCTGCCTTACGTTGGTTGTGATTTGCTTTCAGTTTGTATCTTTGAAATATCATCAACAGTCGCAACTTCGCACTTCACGCACAGATAAGTTGTTGTGATTTGCTTTCAGTTTGTATCTTTGAAATATCATCAACAGTTTGTAGGTTATCCAATTGAATATACATGGTTGTGATTTGCTTTCAGTTTGTATCTTTGAAATATCATCAACGCGTTTGGGTTGGGGTTGAAGTTGGTTGTGATTTGCTTTCAGTTTGTATCTTTGAAATATCATCAACAGTAACCTTGTTCCGCTTCCTTTTGCTTGATATGTTGTGATTTGCTTTCAGTTTGTATCTTTGAAATATCATCAACAGTATATATTGGCTTAAACCCTTTATTGTAGGCGTTTTTGATGATAATTAGGATTAAAAAAATGGTAGCTGTTGAGTAAAATTATCCCGCCCTGTGCGGGATTTTTTATTTCTAAAACAATTCTAACTGCTGTGGTATGTTGGGCAACTTTGCAGGTTTTTTTCCATAAAATATTTCCATGTCACCAAACTGTTTATCGGTAATTTGCAGTATGCCCACCTTGCCATGTTCGGGCAGGCTTTTGGTTACACGTTTTTTGTGCACATTGGCATTTTCGCTGCTTGCACTGTGGCGAATGTATGAGCTAAATTGAAACATGCTGAAACCATCTTGCAACAAATCTTTACGGAATTTTGCTGCAGCTTTACGTTCTGCCTTGGTTTCGGTTGGCAAATCGTACATTACAAATGTCCACATAATGCGATAGGCGTTTAGGCGTTCGAGGTTCATTTTTATTTAGTTTTGAAGGTTGAGAAGGTTTTGAAGGTTGAGAAAGTTTAATAGTCCAGACACTAAGGTATGGATGCCTGGCGAAGTTTGAGCATTTATTTGTTTATAAGTCGTTAACTAAAATCTGTATTTAAAACTGAAAACTATATTCCAAACTGAAAACTTCCTCAACTGTAAACTGAAATTAAAACTGACAACTGTATTCCAAACTGAAAACTTCCTCAACTGAAAACAGCATTTAAAACTGAAAACTTCCCCAACTACATTTCTGGATAAAGCAATTTGCGCCATTCGCCTTCGAAGCATTTTACAAGGCTTACGGCTGTGCGTTGTGTTGCTATCATGAGTGGGCTTTTTTCGCCATCAATTATTACATCCATCACCGGAACTTTTAGCAGTTCGGCTTTATCGCTTTTTTCCAATTCTTCTTTTATTCCGTTGGCTGCTATCCATTGCATTACTAGTATATCGGCAAATGGCCTGTAGGGTTCCATCAAATCATCGGCAAGGCAATAGGCATTGTAGCGGTTGGCGTGGTGTATGCCTAATGTAGGTAACAGACCTGCGGCTACTATGCTGCGTGCCATGGTGGCGCGCAATATAGCATAGGCATAATTGAAATAATTGTTGGGTGGTATGCCTTCGCGGTGTCGTCTAAAGCCCATCACATGCTGCAAAATGTGTTGCCAGTAATAGGCGGCCGCTGTTGCTTCCACATTATCGCTATCGCCACTTTTTACATTGCGGTACAATGGTATAAGGTAGCCGTTATCGACACCCAATTGCGTTAACAATGCTGCCTGATTTTTTATTTTTTGCCCTATGGTTTGCGCCCACAATTGTTTTTTCAATGGCTCGCTTGCTTCCAATTGTGTGCGGTAGCGTTCGTTTTGTATGGTATTGCTTTGCAATGCCAACAACAATCCTACCGGGTGATGCCGGGCATCGCACGATACTACTGCCACATTATTATCGAGCAGGTATTGCAATACTGCATGCGATAATGTAATTTGATAATTGTCGAATACCACCACGCCAATATCTTCAACAGGTATAGATGCAGCAGTTACAAAGGTTAGCAATTGGCTTGCGCTTTCCTTTTGTGCAGTGGGTGGTACTTGTACAACCAATTGCGCTTTGCTTATGCTTAAATAAGCTGGATTGCCAAAATACAATGTTCGTTTTATCATAACGGTTTTATTTAATCTGTACCATTGATTAATCCTTTCAGGGTTTGAAACCCTTGAAGGGATATACTGCATCTACAACTCTAAATCAAGTATAAATCTTTCGCTAACAGGTGATTGATGTAATGCTTTAAAATTATTTAAATCATCAAACCACTTCAATGCTTCATCGCGATTTATTTTTGTAGGATGGTTGGTAAGAAAGGAATGATACGAAGAATATTTCCAGTCATGGGCACTTTTTACAAAACCATGCGCAATTGGATTTAGATGTATGTAATGAATAAGGTTGATAAAGTAATCGGTTGTAAAAACTTGTTTGCGTTTATAGCGGTGATTGAATAAACTACCCATTCGACCACGCTCTTTATTAATTGCTTTAGAATAAGCGTTAAAAAAATTCGAAAACTGCTGCGATACAAAAACCTCCGAGGTTTTTAAAACCTCGGAGGTTTGCTGCTGCTCGACAACTATATCATCCTTTATACGAACAAAAAAATGAAAATGATTTGGCATTGAACAGTAAGCAAATGTATCGGCAATTGGATGGATGTACTCAACATATTTTTCCAAAAAATACAAATAATTGGCCTCGCTATTAAATAAATTTTCGTTACCATTAGCATGATTATAAATGTGGTAATAACAGCCGGGCAATAAGGGTTCAAGTTTTTGTGGCATGGTAGAATGTTTTTCAATTTGTTACTTCAATTATAAAGTTCCTTGTTCTAAACCTAATCGTTCTAATCCTCCTCTTGATAAACCTCCGAGGTTTTTTAAACCTCGGAGGTTTGCTACAGCAATTAATCTTCTTCTCCAACTGTAACAATTTTACCCAAATGATTAATTCGAACTTTTATAGTTTTTGACATTGGGGAAAGGCTTCTAATATTTATAAAAGCAACCTCCTTTAACTCATTCCTGTCAATCACGTTGGTTTCTAAATGATGCCTAAACATATAGTTCTTGCTTGCCAATTTCTGGACTCTAAACAAATATGGGCTTATCAAATGATAGTTATCAGGATTATGTAAATCAATTTCATGTGGATTAAATCCTGTCTTTTCATCATGAAAAACAAAGCACTCATTTTGTTTCATAGTAAACTGAAACTCCCAGCCTGCTTCTCTTTTAAAGCTTTTATCTATTGCCGATAGTCCTTGATTAACCCGCTCGACTGCTTCATAAAAAGAAACAACCATTTCTTGTAAATCGCCAATTTCATTTTTGTAAATTGCTACATGATGGTTGTTTCCAGTTTTAACAAAATCTACAGGAATTGTATTACCATTAAGATCCAAAATAAAATTACCATTATGATCCTTCTTGTCTCTTAAAGGAATTGCTTAATCTCAGGTTCAATAGTTACTCGCTTAATCGAGATACCTTTTTCTTTATTCAGCCAAATTGGATTATCGGCAAGATTTGAGAATGCTGCCTTTGCATCATTATTAAACTCTTTTAATCGTAATTCTAAAGCTAATTTAATTCGAGGTCAATCACCTTTTCTAATTTTAGTTCAGGTGTAACATCTTTTCGAATAGTATATACTGGTTCAAGCAGAAAAATTTTTTGCTTTATCAGAAATTTTATAAGACTGATGTTTATCTAAATAAATTGGATTTTATCAAA